>NZ_DAISHT010000001.1:0-67925 GCF_036822375.1 Pseudoxanthobacter sp.
CCGGCTCGGCAGGCTCAGCATGTCTTCCGAGGTCACGCCCCAGCCGATGCTCTCCACCACGCCGCGGATGATGCGCGACTTGTCCGTCATCGCATAGACGCGCGCGCAGTTGCCGGGGCGGATATTGGCAAGGTCGTTTTCTCGGAACATCGCCGAGGCATACCAGGTGCCGGTATCGATCAGCGTGAAGACGGGCACCGAGGGGGCGATCACCTCGCCGGTCGTCACCGTAAGGCCGGCGATGCGGCCGGTGTGGGGCGCCCGCACCTCGGTGTTGGCAAGGCTGTGCCGGGCGATGGCCAGTGCAGCCTGCCGCGCCTCCACAAGGGCGTGCGAGCCGTCCAGCGTGCTGACCAGCACATTGGCGGCCTCGGCCTGCGAAACCGCCTGCTTCAGGCTCACCGCGGCATCGTCGCGGGCGGTGCGGGCATCGTCCACCTGCTGGGCCGTCACATAGCCCTTCGGCCGCAGCGGCAGCAGGCGCGCCAGCGTCTGTTCGGCGAGCGCCAGATTGGTGCGGGCGCGGTTCACCTGCTCGCCGGCAATGCGGGCGTTCTTTTCTTCCGCGCTGATGGTGCGGGTCTGCGCGGCGACTGCCGCCTCCGCGATTTTCAGGTCGGCCGCGGCCTGCTCCACCGCCAGCCGGTAAGGCACGGGATCGAGCGCAAACAGCAGATCGCCCTGCTGCACCGTGCCGTTCTCGCGGATCGGCAATTCCACGATGCGCCCCGGCACGCTGGCGGCAACGTTGACGATGTCGGCGGTCAGCACCGCATCCTGCGACAGCGGGTTTTCGTCGGCGGTGCGCACATAGAAGAGGCCGAGCGCCACCGCGACGGCAATGAAGGCCAGCGCCAGAACGGTGCCGACCAGGCTTTTCCTGCGGGTATAGGCCGAGCCTGCCATGATCAGCGCCCGTAAAGACCAAGCGCCAGCGCAAAAGCCAGCGCGGCGGCAAGACTGGTATAGACCACGAGACGGAAGGGAAGCAGATCGTCGATGCCGGCGCGGATCAGCACGGCGCGGATCAGCAGCGCACCGATGATGCCGGTGCCGGCGGTCAGCATCCAGAACGGGAAATAGGCCCCGAACAGCGAGATGGACGGCACTGCCGGCAGCGTGCACCCGGTACAGAGCAGACACAGAGTTGCCACCCCCGAAGATCGGAGCAGAAATCCCATTCGCCCCACACTCCCTCTCCGGCCGGACCTGTTTCAGCGATAGCAGGCAGGCCCCGGCAATTCAATTGCAGGGTGCCATAACCTTCCGTGAGCACACAGGCGATATTCCGCCGTTGCCCGCGCGGCCGGACCGCGGCACTCTGGCGCGGGTGCCGGGAGGCGCGCCCCGGCCCTGCCGGAAGCGCGCGGGGAGGCCCGGAGGGGAAACGGACCCGACCAGACCAACCATCCTCAGACCAAGAAGAAAACCCGATGACACAACAGCAAATGCCGACCGCCCCCACCGTGACGCTGGCCTGCGGCATCGCCATGCCGCGCGTCGGCCTCGGCACATGGCCGATGGACGATGCGGGTGCGGCCGTGGCTGTCGCCTCGGCCCTGCGCACCGGCTATCGCCATGTCGATACCGCGGAGCGCTACGGCAACGAAACCGGTGTCGGCGAGGGGCTGCGCCGCTCCGGCGTGCCGCGTGCCGAGGTGTTCGTGACGACGAAATTCGAGAAGGAATGGCACAGCGTGCCGGGCGTGCGCACCGCCTGCGAAGCAAGCCTCCGGCGCCTCGGCCTCGACTATATCGACCTGATGCTCGTCCACTGGCCCAACCCGGACCAGAACCGCTATGTCGAAGCGGTGGAAGGGCTGGTGCGGGTGATGGAAGCCGGGCTGATCCGTGCCTTCGGCGTCTCCAACTTCAAGCCCGCTCACCTGCAGCGGGTATTCGACGCCGGCTTCACGCCCCATGTGGCGCAGATCCAGCTCGACCCCAGCCACCGCCGCGACGATCTCGATGCCATCCACCGCGCAAAGGGCATCGTCACGGAGGCCTGGAGCCCTATCGGCCGCGGCGGCGACCTGCTGCGCGAGCCGGCGGTGACCGCCGCAGCCGCCGCCCTCGGCCGCACCCCGGCCCAGATCGTCCTGCGCTGGCACATCGAGCATGGCTATGTGCCGCTGCCGAAATCGTCCGATCCGCAGCGCCAGCGCGAAAATCTGGCGCTGTTCGACTTTTCCCTCACGGATGCGCAGCGCGCCGCGCTGGACAGCCTCGACCGCCCCGATCCGAAGATGCTCGATTCCGACGTGTTCGGGCACTGAATTGTCGCCACCCCGGCAGGAAGTGCCAGAGCGCAGCCGTGCTTTGGCGCTTCCTGCCGGAGCGCCGGCCGCAATGCGGGCCCGGGTCGCCTGCCCGGGGATTAGTCTGGCAGGGAAACTCCTTTCCGCAAGGCAGGGCCGGAACCGATGCGCGCCGATCACACTCCCGCCGAAACCATTCTCACCGAAAGCACTCTTGCCGAAACCACTCTTGCCGAACAAATCCTTGCCCGTCTCGTCGCCTTTCCCTCCGTGGTCGGGCGGCCGAACGGGCCTGTTGTGGAATGGATCGCCGGCTTCGCCCGCAGCCACGGCGCGCGTGTCAGCATTCTTCCCGGCCCGGAAGGCGACCGCGCCAACCTTTTCATCAGCATCGGCCCGGCGCAGGCCGCCGGCCTGATCCTGTCGGGCCACATGGATGTGGTTCCGGCCGATGAGCCGGACTGGCATGGCGACCCGTTCTGCCTGCGCGCGACGGAGGGCCGTCTTTACGGGCGCGGCACCAGCGACATGAAGGGCTTTCTCGCCTGCGCGCTGGCCGCCCTGCCCGCCGCGGCCGCGGCCGGCCTCAGCCGGCCGCTGCATCTGGCCTTCAGCTATGACGAGGAGGCCGGCTGCCGCGGTGCGCCGCATCTGCTGGCCCGTCTCGGCGAACTCTGCGCGCCGCCGGAAGGCTGCATCGTCGGCGAACCGAGCGGCCTGCGCGCCGTCCGTGCCCACAAGGGCAAAGCCGCGGCGCGGCTGCAGGTCCATGGCTGCCCCTGCCATTCCTCCCGGCCCGATCTGGGGCGCAACGCCATTCACGCGATGGCCGATGTGCTGGCAGCGGCAACCGGCACCGCCCGCACCCTGCAGGCAGGGCCGTTCGATGCCGCTTTCGAGCCGCCCTATTCGTCGCTGCAGGTGGGGGTGATCCGCGGCGGCGCCGCCGTCAACATCGTTCCGGCGTTCTGCGAGGCAGAGGTGGAGGCCCGCGCCATCACCGGCGTGCCCCCGGCCGGCCTGCTGGAGCCGGTGCGCGCGGCCGCCGAAGGGCTGAAGCAGAGCGGCTTTGAAATCCGGTGGGATCAGTTTGCGGATTATCCGGCGCTCTCGCTGCCCGCCGACGCGCCGCTTGCCCGGCTGATGGCAGACGTGACCGGCTGCGAGCCGCTGGCGGCCGTCAGCTATGGCACGGAGGCCGGGCTCTATCAGGCGGCCGGCATTCCGGCCATCGTCTGCGGGCCGGGCGACATCGCCCGCGCCCACCGGCCCGACGAATATGTGACCCGCGACGAACTCGCCGCCTGCTCGGCCATGATCGCCCGGCTGATCGCCCGCCTTGCATAGCCGCCGCGCCGCAGGCCTGCGGCAGCCGGTGCCCGGCACCGGCTGCCGGCACGCTCACAGCTGAACAAGCACGCTCTTCAGGCGGCGGTTGGCGCGATAGGCCTCGCGGCCCAGATCCTTGCCGATGCCGGACGACTTGTAGCCGCCGGTGGGCAGGATGTGGTCGCGCGAGCGGCCATAACGGTTGACCCACACGGTGCCGGCCTGGATCGCCTTCGTCACCCGCAGGGCGCGGGAAAGATCGCGGGTGAACACGCCCGCCGCAAGGCCGTAGGTCGGGTGGCCGGCCAGCGCCAGCGCCTCACCCTCGTCGCTGAAGGTCTGCATCGTCAGCACCGGTCCGAAGATCTCCTCGGTCACCGCCGGCGAGGTTTCGGTCACGCCGGCGAGCAGCGTCGGGGCATAGAAATAGCCGTCGCGCTCCATGCGCCGGCCGCCGCACACCGCACGGGCGCCGCGCGCCTGCGCCGCCTCCACGATGCCGCCGATGCGCCCGATCTGCCGCTCCGAGATGATGGGAGAGAACTGCGTGGCGGCATCCCAGGTTGCACCGGGCCGCACGGCCTTCATGCGCCCGGCGATCGCCTCCGCCAGCGCTTCGGCGATGGTTTCGTCCACGATGAGGCGCGAACCCGCCACGCACACCTGACCGGCATTGGCAATGATGCCGCGCGTCACGCAGTCGGCAGCAAGGGCGAGATCGGCATCGCCGAACACGATCTGCGGGCTCTTGCCGCCCAGCTCCAGCGTCATCGGGCGGATGCCGGTGCGCGCGACATTGGCCATGATCGCCGCCCCGGCCGCGGTGGAGCCGGTAAAGCTGATCTTGCCGATGCCGGTGTGGCCGGTGATGGCGTTGCCGGTCACCGGCCCGTCGCCCAGCACCACGTTGATGAGCCCGGCCGGAATGCCGGCCCTGACCGCCAGTTCCGCCATGTAAAGGGTGGAAAAGGGCGTCATTTCCGAGGGTTTGATGACGACGGCGTTGCCCGCCGCCAGCGCCGGCCCCAGCTTCCAGCCCGCCATGCTGATCGGGAAGTTCCACGGCGTGATGGCGCCGACGACGCCATAGGGCTCGGTCATGATCATGCCGAGCTGGTCGTCGGCGGTCGGCACCTGATCGCCGCCTTCCTTATCGGCAAACTCGGCGAAGAAGCGGATCTGCTCGGCCGTAATGGCAATGTCGATGTCGGCGATCTGGGCGATGGGGCGGGTCGAGGCGACCGCCTCCAGCTGCGCCAGCCGCCCGGCTTCCGCCTCGATGAGGTCCGCCCAGGCCTGCAGCGCCTTCACCCGCTCGCGCGGGCGAACCCGGCCCCAGCCGCTCGCCGCCAGCGCCGCGCGGGCCGCATCCACGGCGCGATCGACCAGCGCGGCGTCGCCAACCGGGCATTCGGCAAAAGCCGCGCCGTCGGAGGGACGGCGCATCTCAAGGCCGGCACCGCTGCCGGACACATATTCGCCGCCGATAAAATGGCCCCGGGGCAATTCCAGCGCGTCAGGATCAAAGCTCAGAGTCACAACTGCATTCCACTCTGTTCGCACCGCGGCACTGCGGCACCGCTGCCGGTCAGCATAGGGCCCCGCCCTGACAGGAACTGCGGTGCGGGGCCGCCCGTTTGGCCGAATCCATCATGTTGCGGCGCAGGCTGCATCAGGAAAGCTGCGCCGCGACCGGCACCGTGCGAATCTGCGGATAGGTGCGCCGCAGATCGGCAAAGATGGCCTCGATAGCGGCGGCACTGCCACGCTGGCCGGCCGGCAGCGCCTCGACCGCAGCGAATACGGCGTGCTTGACGAAGAAGCGCCAGTCGACCGGCAGGCGGAACAGGATCGCCATCAGCGCCTCATAGGCCGCAGGCGTCCACACCGCCTCGAAGGCGCGGCGGCCGGGGCCGAAGTCGAACATCGCGGGCGGCGGCGCGGCGGCCAGCCGGCGGGCGCGTTCGGCCCGCGTCGCGGCCGCGTCGACGGCACCGCCGGCCAGCACGACGCCATAATCGCGGCCCGCGCGCTGCGCCGAGAGAAAGCCGCGCTCCACATCCTTCAGCACCCGTTCCGGCTCGCGCTCCTCCGGCCGCCCCCGGCCCCCGCCGCCGGGCGACCAGATGCGAAAGACATCGCCCGGGCCGGCAATGACATAATCCTGATTGCCGAGCGCCACCTCGCGCGCCGTGCCGGGGTTGAGCACCGAGCCGGAGGTCTCCCCCGCCCGGCCGCCCAGCGTGCCCCACGCGGCGAAGTGCGAGCGGTCGCGGTTGCGGATGGTGATGCGGGTGTCGGGGCTGAAGACGCGGAACTCCAGCACCGTGCCAAGCCCGCCCCGCCAGCGCCCGGCGCCGCCGGAATCGGGCGCCAGCGCATAGCGCAGGATCTCCACCGGCACCTCGGCTTCGTTGATCTCCACCGGTGTGTTCTTCAGGTAGGCGCCATCGGCACCGGAACCGTCGGTGCCGTCGCGGTGCGGCATGCCGCCGGCGCCGCCCACCACCGGATCGATGGCGGCGATGTAGCGCGTGCCCGTGGCCGGGTCCGTCGTCATCACGTTGACGATGGAAGAGGAGCCGGCGGGGGCGGCCGGCATCCGCTCCGGGATCGCCTGCGCGAAGGCGCCGAAGATGAGGCTGCGCAGCCGCCCGCAGGTGAGGCTGCGCATGCCGACCGCGGCCGGAAAGACCGGGTTCACCACCGAGCCCTCGGGCAGCACGCAGGTGAACGGCCGCGTCATTCCTGCGTTGACGAGAATGTCGGGGTTGAGGCTGTAGAGCACGTAGTAGATGCCCACCAGCATCAGCGTGTGGCGCGGATTGCCGCCGGTCGGCACGTTGAGCGACGAGGTCAGCTGCGGGTCGCTGCCGGTGAAATCGAGGGTCGCCTCATCGCCGGCAATGGTGAGGGCGAGGTTGAGGCGGACCGGGCGGCCGCCGACCGAATCCTCGTCGCAGAAGTCGGTGAAATGCCAGGTGCCGTCCGGCATGCCGGCAAGAAGCGCGCGGGTCTGGCGCTCGGAATGGTCCATCACCGCGTCCATGGCGCGGCGCACCGTGGCGATGCCCAGCCGGGCGATCATGTCGCGGATCTTGCGCTCGCCCACCGAAAGCGCGCCGGCGAAGGCCTCCAGATCGCCCCAGTTCATGTCGGGCTTGCGCACATTGATGAGCATGGTGCGCAGCAGATCCTCGTTCAGCACGCCCGCGCGCCACAGCCGCGAGGGCGGAAAGCGGATGCCCTCCTGATGCACCTCGGTATTGGCCCGCGAAAGCGAAGCCGGCACCGCGCCGCCCATGTCGGTGTTGTGGATGTGGCCGACCGTGAAACACACGATCTCGCCTTCATGAAACACCGGCTTCCACATGTGGATGTCCGGCGTGTGGGTGCACAGGAAGCCGCTGTAGGGATCGTTGGTGAAGCAGATGTCGCCATCCTCATAACCGTCGATCATGGCCATGGCCGGCCCGTAGTCGAGGCCCGGATACCACGTCGCGCCATAGTCCATCGGCACGCAGAAGGTGCGGCCGGCGGGCGTGACGATGCCGATGGTGAAATCCTCAGTCTCGCGCACGAAGGCGGAATGGGCGGTGCGGTAGAGCGTGTAGGCCATGCTCTCCGCAGCCGCACGGAAATGGTTGGCAACGATCTGCAGCGTGCCGCGGTCGAAGGCGGTGTCGGTCATTTCGCGTCTCCCTGCCGCTCAGGCCGCCGTCGCGGTGAGCAGGATGTTGCCGAAAGCATCCACATGCGCGCCGAACCCCGGCGGGATGCAGCAGGTGGTGTCGGCCTGCAGCACGATGGCCGGCCCGGCAAACGTGGCGCCGGGCGTCAGATCCGCGCGTCTGTAGAGCCCTGCCGGCACGCGGGCCCCGTCGAACAGCGCTTCCACCGTGCGCACCGGCACCGCCGCGAAGGCGGCCGCGGGCCGGGCGGCCATGACCGGCCCCGGGGCCGCCGCCACCGCGACGAGGCGCAGGTTCACCGCCTGCACGGCCGCCTTCTCGTCGCGATAGGCGTAGAGCGCCTCGTGCCGGGCGTGGAAGGCCTGCCGGATTGCGGCCACATCGCCGCGGACAACCCAGTCCGCAGCCAGATCGACCTCGATCTCGAACGACTGGCCGGCATAGGCCATGTCGGCGGAAAGCCGGTATTCGACCGCCCCGTCGTGGCCCTGCTCCTCGCGCAGCCAGCGCTCCGCCTCGCCCTGCAGGCGGGCGAAACCGGCCGCCATATCCGCCATCGTTTCAGCGGCAACCGGGCGGAACAGGCTGGCGATGAAATCGTTGCGGATGTCGGCCACCAGCCCGCCCAGCGCCGAAACCGTGCCGGGATGGAGCGGGATCATGACCCGGGCAATGCCGAGTTCGCGTGCCAGCATGGGCGCCAGCATCGGCCCCGCCCCGCCGAAGGCGAGCAGCGTGAAGGCCTGTCCGTCGATGCCATGGCGCGCCATGAGCTTGTTGATTTCCAGATACATGCCGGAAATCGCCACATCGATGACGGCCTGTGCCGCGGCCGGAACCGGACGGCCGAGACCGGCCGCGATGTCGCCGAGGGCGGCGCATGCCGCCGCCCGGTCCAGCGCAAGGGCGCCATAGGCGAGGCTTTCGTGGCCGATCAGGCCGGCAACGGCGAACGCATCGGTCAGCGTCGCCTGCCGGCCGCCGCGGCCATAGCACACCGGCCCCGGCACCGAACCGGCGCTCTGCGGACCGACCTTCAGCAGGCCGTGCTCGTCCACCCGCGCCAGCGAACCGCCGCCCTGCCCGATGGAGCTCACGGCCACCGCCGGCACGTGCAGGGCATGCTCGCCCACCTTTTCGCCGGTGGCATAATGCGGCCGGCCGCCGGAAATGACCGCCACGTCGGCCGACGTGCCGCCGATGTCGATGGTCAGCACGTCGCCGATGCCCGCCTGCCGGGCAAGAAAGGCCGCCCCCATCACCCCGGAAGCGGTGCCGGACAGCAGCATCGACACGCAGTTGCGTTTGCCCAGTTCGGCCGCCATCACACCGCCGTTGGATTTGGTGATGAGCGGCTCGCCCGGCACGCCGAGCGCCCGCAGGGCCGCCTGCAGCCGGGCGATATAGTGCGACACCTTCGGGTGCACATAGCCGTTGATGGCAACCGTGGTCGTGCGCTCGTATTCGCGAATGACCGGCCAGACCTCGGTCGAGGTGAAGACGAACAGGTCCGGGGCAAGCTCGCCGACGAGCCGGGCGACCTCGGCCTCATGCGCGGCGTTGCGATAGGCGTGGAGCAGGGACACGACAATGCCTTCCGCACCCGCCGCCCGCGCCCCGGCCACCGCCGCCACAACGCTTTCGCGCTGCAGCGGCCGGGCCACGCTGCCATCGGCGCGCAGCCGTTCGGCAATTGGGAAAACCCGTTCGCGCGGCACCAGCGGCTCGGCGCGGGCCGAGAACAGGCTATAGGTTTCAGGCATTCGCAGCCGTGCCAGTTCCAGCACGTCGCAGAAATTCTCGGTGGTGAAGAGGGCTATCCGGGCGCCGTTGTTCTGGATGACGGTGTTGACGCCCACCGTGGTGCCATGGACAAAGCGCACGATGGAGGCCGGGTCCAGCCCGTCGCGCTCGGTCAGGCGGGCGAGGCCCGCAACCACTTCAGCGCCGGGATTATCCGGTGTTGTCAGCACCTTGAGCGTGCTCAGCGCACCGCTTTCGTCATCCAGAACGCAAAAGTCGATGAACGTGCCGCCGATGTCGACACCCACGCGACGGGACATGCCCGCGTTTCCTCCTGGTTTGTCCTGAGGACGCGGCCGCCGGCGACGCCCCGATTTCGGCTGCGATCTGGCCGCGATCCGGCCCGCAGCGCAAATAGCGAGGCATTGCACACCAATGCCCTGTGGCTATAGGTTTCCGTTTGCCCGTCCACGCCGGAGCCGGCCATGAACGCCCGTCAGCTCGAAGTCTTCCGCGCCGTCATGCAGACGGGCAGCACCGTGGATGCCGCGCGGCTGCTGAACGTGTCGCAACCGACGATCTCCAAGATCCTGCTGCACATGGAAAGCCAGCTCGGGCTGCCGCTGTTCCGGCGCATCCGCGGCCGGCTGCAGCCGACGCCGGAGGCCGAACTGCTGTTCCCGGAGGCGGACCGGGTGTTCCGCGACTTGAGCGCATTGCGGGCACTGTCGGACGATCTGCGCCGCGGCAGCTCCGGGCTGGTGCGGATTGCCTGCTCGTCGTCGCTGGCGGCCACGCTGGTGCCGCAGGTGGTGGCGGGCTTCGGTCGCCGGTTTCCGAAGGTGAAGACGGAAACCCACATGGTGCCGGCCCGCGAGGTGGCGGAGATGGTGCGGGCCCACGATGTCGATCTGGGGCTGGTGCTGTCGCCGCGCGACGTGCATACGCTGGAGGTAACCACGCTCGGCACCGTCGACATGGTCTGCGCCCTGCCGGAAGGCCACCGGCTGGCGGCGGCCGCAGTCGTCACGCCCCGGGCGCTGGAAGGCGAGCCGCTCGTCTCCTACCCCGCACAGACCCATTTCGGCGCGATGCTCGATGCCGCCTTCCGCGAGGACGGGGCAAGCCGGCGCACCGCCATCGAAACCTCGGGCGCGCTGATGGCGCTGGCCCATGTCGCGGCCGGCTCCGGTGTTGCCGTCGTCGACCGCCTTGCGGTGCGCACCTGCCCGCCCGGCCTCGTCTGGCGGCCGTTCCGGCCGCGCGTGCGCCTGCCGGTGAATATGCTCACCTCGCAGACCCTGCCCGCCTCGCTCATGGGCGAGCGGCTGCGCGAGGCCCTGCAACGCAGCGTGGCGGCGCTGATCGCCGCCACGGTTGCCGATGACGGGTCAGCGGCTTTATAGGCCGAAGCGGCTGCGCAACCCGTCGAGGATCGGCGCCAGTGCCGCATCCGGGCCGGCCGCCTCAACGGCGGCAAAGACGCGGTGTTTCAGGAAGAAACGCCAGCCCACCGGCACAGTCGCCAGAAAGGCCGTCAGGTCCGCATAACGGTCCGGCGTCCAGACGCGCTCGAAGGCGATGCGCTCGGCGCCATAGGTGAAGTGGCCGCCGGCCGCCGGGCGCGGCCGCGCGCGCCGTTCGGCGGTGGCACCGTCGTCCACGATCCCGTCGCGGATGACCACCCCGTAATCGTCCGCCGCCTTTGCAACGGAAACGGCACCGCGGCGCACATCGGCGGCGACCAGCGCCGGCGGGCGCGTGAAGGGATCGCCCCAGCCGCCGGCACCCGGCCCGACCACGCGGATGACATCGCCGGGGTCGCAGTGCACCACGTCGGCATTGGCCAGCTCGCTCTCGCGCGCGCCGCCCGGATTGCGCACGAAATGCGAGACCGTGCCCGCCGCTCCGCCGCGCACGCCCCACGAGGGCATCAGCGAGCGGTTGCGGTTGCGGGCCGTGACGATGGTTTCCGGCGCCGAAACCGTGAACTCCATCACCGCCGAAAGCCCGCCCCGCCAGCGCCCCGGCCCGCCGGTGTCGCGCTCCAGCCCGTAGCGGCGGAACAGCACCGGCACCTCGGCCTCGGAAATCTCAATCGGCGTGTTGCGCAGAAAACCGGTGGTGCCGCCGGCCCCGTCGCTGCCGTCGCAGAACGGTGTGCCGCCGCCGCCGCCGCCCACCGGCCCGATGGAGGCCATGACCGCGCGCCCGGTGCGGCCGGTGGTCTTAATGTTCATGATGGCATTGCCGCCCGGCGCGCACGCCGGCATCAGCTCCGGCAGGGCCAGGCCGAACGCGCCGATGGTGACGATCTGCGTCATGGCGCAGGTGAGCGAGCGCATGCCCACGGCGGCACCGGGCGCGGCGTTGACGATGGAGCCTTCCGGCAGAATGGCCCGGGCCGCCCGCAGCGTGCCGGCATTGAGCAGAATGCTGTTATCCAGCGTGAACAGCACATAGGTCAGCCCCACCATGACGAGGGGATGCCGCTCGCGCCCGCCCGTCGGCATGTTGAGGGCGGAGGTGAGCTGCGGATCGGAGCCGGTATAGTCCAGCACCACTTCGTCGCCGCGTACCCGCAGCGTCAGCGCCACCCGGCAGGGCCGGCCGCCGGGAGAATCCTCGTCGGCATAATCGGCAAAGAAATAGTCGCCGTCCGGCACCCGGCGCAGAACGGCGCGGGCCTGCGCCTCGGCATAGTCCAGAATCTGCTGCGTGCCGGCCACGAAGGTCTCGAAGCCGAAGCGGCGGATGATCTCGTGAATCTTGCGTTCGCCGATGGCCACCGACGCGAGCTGGGCATTGATATCGCCCCAGTTCTGCTCCGGCATGCGCACGTTGGTGCGGATCACGCGGGTGACGAACGTGTTGAGCACGCCCTTTTCCACCAGCTTCACCGGCGGAATGCGGATGCCTTCCTGTTCGATCTCGGTGAGCGAGCGCGACAGCGAGGCCGGCACCGCGCCGCCGACATCGGTGTTGTGGATGTGGCCGACGACGAAGCAGGCAATGCGCCCTTCGTGGAAAACCGGCTTCCAGATGTGCAGGTCCGGCGTGTGGGTCGCGACATAGCCGGAATAGGGATCGTTGGTAACGCAGACGTCGCCTTCGTCATAATGATCGATCAGCCGCAGCAGCGGCCCGTAATCGATGCCGGAATACCACGGCGCGCCGAAGCTGCGCGGCGAGGCGAAGGCCATCCCTTCCGCCGTCACGATCTGGCAGGAGAAATCCTCCGTCTCCTTGACGAACGCGGAATGCGCTGTGCGCATCAGCGTAAAAGCCATCGCATCGGCCGCGGCGGCACAGAAATTGGCGAGAACCTGCAGGTTGCGCTGATCGATCGCCATCTCACTTCTCCTCCGCGACGGCCGTGATGACGAGGTTGCCCCAGCGGTCGACATCGACCGCGAAGCCGGGCGGCACGACGGTGGTCGTGTCGTCCTGCGCGACGATGGCCGGGGCGGATATGCGATGGCCGGCCGCAAGATCGCCGCGCGCATAGACCGGCACGGCGTGGGCCACGCCGTCGAACCACGCCTCCACCCGCGTCATCGGCTGCGCGGGACCGGTTGCGGCCGGAATTTCGCGGATATGGGGCTTGGGCGTGGCGCCGGAGGCGACGAGACGCAGGTTGACGAGCTGCACCGTCGCCTCGCGATCGGCATGGCCGAACAGCCGCGCGTGCTCGGCATGGAACGCCGCCGCAATGGCCGCCGCATCGCCCCGGCTGACGGCCGCGATATCGAGCGGCGTCTCGATTTCGTAGGACTGGCCGAGATAGCGCATGTCGGCGGAAACGGTGATCTCCGCCTCGCCGGCGAAGCCCTGCCCGGCAAGCCAGGCCCGCGCGGTTTCCTGCAGCTCGCCGCAGGCCGCGGCAAGCGCCGGTGCGCCGGCCGGGGTCACGTCCGCCCAGATCGTGCGGATGAAGTCGTTCTTGAGATCGGCGATAAGGCCGCCCAGCGCCGAGACCACGCCGGGCGTCGGCGGCACGACAACGCCGCGCATGGCGAGTTCGCGCGCCAGAAAGCAGGCCAGCATCGGGCCGGCGCCGCCGAAGGCGAACAGGTGGAATTCGCGCGGGTCGATGCCGAAGCGCGAGGTGAGGCCCGAGACCTCGGCATACATCGACGAAACCGAAATCTCGATGATGTTGGCCGCCGTCTCCTCCACCGTAATGCCGAGGCGCGCCGCCAGCGGCGCAATCGCCGCGCGGGCCGCGGCACGGTCGAGATGAACCGCCCCGTAGCCGAGCGCGGTATGGCCGATGAGACCGGAGGCGGCGACGGCATCGGTGATGGTCGGCCGCGTGCCGCCGCGGCCGTAGCACACCGGCCCGGGCGTCGAGCCGGCGCTGTCGGGGCCGACCTTCAGCACGCCGTGATCGTCGACCCACGCCACCGATCCCCCGCCCTGTCCGACCGACGACACGGAAACGGAGGGGACGTGAATCTGGAAATCGCCGATGAGCTCGCCGACGCCATATTGCGGCCGGCCGTCGACGATAACCGCGACGTCGGCCGAGGTGCCGCCGATATCGAGGCTGAGCACGCGCTCAAAGCCACTCGCCTGTGCCAGATAGCCGGCCCCGATGACGCCGGAGGCGGTGCCGGAGAGGATCATCTGCACGCATTCCGCCCGCGCCTGCGCAATGCCCATCACGCCGCCGTTGGTCTTGGTGATGTGCAGCGGGCAGGCCACCCCCCGCTCGCGCAGCACCGCCTCGAAGCGGTCGAGATAGCGCGCCACGCGCGGCTGCACATAGCCGGAGATGACGGCCGTTATGGTGCGCTCATATTCGCGGATGATCGGCCAGGTCGCGGACGACGAGAACACCGGCAGGCCGGGCGCAATTTCCTGCACCAGACGCACCACGGCCTGTTCGTTCTGCGGGTTGCGATAGGCGTGCAGGAAAGAAACCACGATGCCGGTGCAGCCGGCAGCCTGCGCGGCGGCGACCGCCGCAGCCACATCCTCGCGCTGTGGGGCGGTCAGGATGCGCCCGTCGGCCGCCATGCGCTCGTCGATGCCGAACACGCGGTCGCGGCGCACCAGCGGTTCCGGCCGGGTCGAGTAGAGGTTGTGGATCTGCGGGATCTTGAGGCGCGCGATCTCCAGCACATCCTCGAAGTTGCGCGTGGTGAACAGGGCCAGTTCGTGGCCGTTGCGCTGAATGACGGTGTTGATGCCGACCGTGGTGCCGTGGGTGAAATAGACCACGTCCTCAGCCTCGATGCCGTAGCGCGCCTTCAGGGCATCGAGCCCCGCGGTGATCTCGGCACCCGGTGCATCGGGCCGCGACAGCACTTTCAGCGTCGAAATCCGCGCATCGCGCTCGTCGAACACTGCGAAGTCGGTGAAGGACCCGCCGACATCGACCCCGACCCGATATCCCATGATGCGCCTCTCCGGTTGGTCTTGTTCCGGAGATGCCAGTCCGCCCCGCCGGCCGCCAATTCGAAGTGGACCGGCAGGCAGAACGTCAGGTTATGACCCGGCGCGGCGCGTCAGTCGCCGGCCTCGGGAACGCGCATGAAATAATCGGGATGGGGAGCGGCCCGGTACCCGGCCTTTTCATAGACGGCGTGGGCATCGCGGGTGGCGAGCATCCATGTGCGCACGCTCAGCAGGTCCGGATGGGTGCGGATGGCCGCCGCCAGCCAGCTTGCCAGCCCGTGCCCGCGGTGCGCCGGCAGCACGAACACATCCAGCAGATAGGCGAACACGCTGTAATCGGTCACCACGCGGGCGAACCCGGCCATCGTGCCGTCGGGTGCATAGAGGCCCACCGGCAGCGACCCGGCAATGGCGCGT
Organism: Pseudoxanthobacter sp.; assembly: GCF_036822375.1. Lineage (NCBI taxonomy): Bacteria > Pseudomonadati > Pseudomonadota > Alphaproteobacteria > Hyphomicrobiales > Segnochrobactraceae > Pseudoxanthobacter > Pseudoxanthobacter sp. The sequence continues at coordinate 14,843 of NZ_DAISHT010000001.1, forward strand.
TCCAGCGCGGCCCGCGAACGGTTCTGCGCCCAGTAGGATTCGCCGGACAGAAAGCGGTGAGCGGTGTCGACATCGATCCGCGCGCGGTCGGTCGACAGGCAATAGCCGTCGCGGTGCCACTCTGCGGCCGGCAGGTCAACCGGAACGATGGGGGTCATGACAGGTCTCCCGTTGCGGGTCTTATGGTCGCGCCGGCCGGTTGCAGGAGTGCGCAACGCGCCATGGCCGGGGCTCTTATGGGCGGCAACTGTGGCCGCATCCGGCCATGCGGCGAAGCCGGTTGCCGTCATCCGCCACGGCAGCTTCCTCCGTTTCGGAAGCCGGTTTTGGCAGATCGTTCGGCGGGCGTGCAGAATGGCCCTTTCCGGGACGGGCCGCTCATTGCGGCATGGCTCTTTCTGCTTCCGAGAGCAACGAACTCGGTATTTTCTGCCGCAACGGCCGCGCATTCGGCCGGGGCGGAGAGGGGGACAGCCTATACTGCGGCTCACAAGCAGCAGCAGAGGCGAACATGCCCGTCACCTTCCGGCGCCTCGGCGAAACCCATCGCCCGTCCCTGACCATCTTCTGCGACAGCCAGCCCGTCGAGGCGCTGGAGGGCGACACCGTGCTCTCCGCCCTGCTCGCCCATGGCGGCTTCCTGCGCGTGAGCGAGTTTCTGCATCGCCCGCGCGCAGGCTTCTGCCTGATGGGCGCCTGCAACGACTGCGTTGTGTGGACCGCCGATGGCTCAAAACTCGTCGCCTGCCAGACCGCGGTCACACCCGGCCTGCAAGTCTTCACCCGACTGCCGGAGGCATCATGGCCACCCCTGATTTCGTGATCGTCGGCGCCGGGCCGGGCGGTATCCGCGCGGCGGAGGTTCTGGCGGCGGCCGGCGAGCGGCCGCTGCTGGCGGACGAGGGCCATGCCGGCGGCGGCCAGATCTATCGCCGCCAGCCCGAGGGCTTCCGCCGCGATGCCCGCACGCTCTATGGCACCGAGGCCGACAAGGCGGTGGCCGTCCACCGCACGCTGGAGGCCCTGCGCCCGCACATCGATTATCGCCCGCGCACACTCGCATGGGCCCTGCGCGACGGCGAACTGCACCTGATCGACGAGGCCGGCCGCGCCGGGGTGCTGCGGCCGAAGGCGCTGATCGTGGCCGCCGGCGCGACCGACCGCATCTTCCCCCTGCCCGGCTGGACCCAGCCCGGCATCTATACGCTGGGCGCCGCGCAGATTGCGCTCAAGGCGCAGGCGATGGCCATCGGCAGCCGCATCGTGTTCATGGGTGCCGGGCCGCTGCTCTATCTGGTGGCCTGGCAATACTGGAAGGCCGGCGCCGCACCGGTTGCCGTGCTCGACACATCCGGCCTGCGCGACCGTCTGCGCGGGCTGGGGCGGATGCTGTCGCGCCCGGCTGTCGTCATGAACGGCCTGCGCTACATCCGCGATCTGCGGCGGGCCGGCGTGGCGCTTTATTCCGATATCACACCGCTCGCCTTCGAGGGCGACGGCACCGCCGTCGCCGGGGTGCGCTTCCGCGACAGCCGCGGACAGGAACGCCGCATTGCCTGCGACGGTGCGGCCTTCGGCTATCACCTGCGGGCGGAGAGCCAGCTTGCCGACCTCGCCGGCGTGCCGTTTGCCTTTCATCCGCTCCTGCGCCAGTTCCTGCCGCAGGCCGATGCCATGGGCCGCACCGCGGTCGGCGGGCTCTATCTGGCCGGCGACGGCGTGCAGCTGGCCGGTGCGGACGGGGCGGAAGCCATGGGCCGGCTGGCCGCTTTCGCCGCGCTGGAGGATCTGGGCCGGCCTGTCGATGGCAAGGCTGTCGCCGCGCTGCTGCGGCAGAACGCCCGGCTGCGCCGGTTTCGCGACGGGGTGGCGGCGGCCTTTCCATGGCCCGGCGGCCGGCTGGCCGGCGATCTGCCGGACGAAACCATCGTCTGCCGCTGTGAAGAGGTGACGGCCGGCACCCTGCGCCGCGCGGTGCGCGACCTCGGCGCGCCGGAAGTGAACCGCGCCAAAGCGCTCTGCCGGGTCGGCATGGGCCGCTGTCAGGGCCGCTATTGCGGCCTTGCCGGCGCGGAAATCGTGGCGGCCGAACTGGGCCGGCCCGTCGCCGACGTCGGCCGCCTGCGCGGGCAGGCCCCGGTCAGGCCCCTGCCCGCCATCGTGGAGAGCGCACCATGACCCGCAAGCCGGCCGAGGCCGATGTCGTCATCGTCGGCGGCGGCATCATGGGCACCGCCAGTGCGCTGTTTCTCGCCCGCCGGGGCCGCAGCGTCATCCTGCTGGAACGCGGCATGATCGGCCGGCAGGCCAGCGGCACCAATTTCGGCGCCGTACGCCGGCAGGGCCGCCCGTTCAGCCAGATGCCGCTTGCCAACCGCTCGCGTGAGCTGTGGTGGCAGTTGCCGGAGCTGATCAGCGACGATTGCGAATTCGTCCGCCGCGGCCACCTGCGCATCGCTCTGGACCAGACGGCCGCCGACAAGCTGGTGACCTATGCCACCGAGGCCCGCCATGTCGGGCTCGATGCCGAGATCCTCAGTGGCAACGCCCTGCGCAGCCGGTTTCCATGGCTTTCGCAGAAGGTCGTCGCCGGCAGCTTCTCGCCCCTCGACGGGCATGCCAACCCGCGCCTCACCGGCCCGGCTTTCGGCCGCGCCGCCGCGCGCGCCGGCGCCCGGATCGTGGAGAACGCCACCGTTGTCCACGCCGGCCGGACGGGACCGGATTTCGAGGTGGAGACCGCCGAGGGCCACCGGGTGCGCGCGCCCGTGCTGCTGCTCACGGCCGGGGCATGGTCGGCCGCGTTTGCCGGCCTGTTCGCCGACCCGGCGCCGCTGGAGGTGCGCGGACCGCAGCTTTCCGTCACCGAGCCGCTGCCCTATTTCATCGGACCGAACACCAGCGCCGCCGCCACCAACCCCGACGAAAGCGTCTATTTCCGTCAGGTGGAACGCGGCAATCTCATCATCGGCGGCCCGCGCCACGGCCCGGCCTCCATCCGCACGGGTCTCGCCAACGTGCTGCCGGAAAACCTGCTGCTGCAACTGGCGCAGGCCCGCTCCGTGGTGCCTGTGCTGGCGCGCGCCCGTATCATCCGCTCATGGAGCGGGGTGGAGGGCTACACCCCCGATGCGCAGCCGGTGATCGGCGCAAGCCCGCGGGTGGCCGGGCTTTATTATGCCTTCGGCTTCTCCGGCGCCGGCTTTCAGCTCGGCCCGGCGGTGGGCGAGGTCATGGCCGCCCTCATCGACGGGGGCGCCAGCCCGATTTCGCTCGAAGCCTTCGCACCCGGCCGCTTTCCCGAGGGGCTGAGCGCAGAAGGTGCGGCACTGCGGTCCATTCGGGCCAAAGGCGGATGAAGGGCAGATGAAACGCGCGGACCGGCCCCGCACACCCGTCGCGGAAGGCCGGTTTCCCGTCCGCCGCAAAATGCACTAGCATTGCCGCCCGGCCGCCGGGCGGTCCCGAAGCTCAGGTCCGCGCGGCCGGGCGCAGACAGGCAGAGCATGGTCTTCCCGTCCATGGGCACTTCGCGACTCGACCAGATCGACATGAACATCCTGACCGAGCTGCAGCGCAGCGGCCGCATGACGAATGCGGAGCTGGCCGACCGCGTCGGGCTGTCGTCCTCGCCCTGCCTGCTGCGCGTCAAACGCCTGCAGAAGGCCGGCTTCATCACCGGCTATCATGCCGCGCTCGACCTGAAGAAGCTGGGCGAGACGGTAACAGTGTTTCTGGAAGTGACGCTGAGCGACCACCGCATCAACAACTTCACCGTGTTCGAGCAGGGCCTGCGCCGGTTCGGCGAAGTGATGGAATGCCATCTCGTCAGCGGCGGCTTCGACTATATGGTTCGCCTGCTGGTGCGCGACCTCACCCACTTCCAGACCGTCGTCGAACGGTTGCTGGAAGCCAATCTCGGCATCGCCCGCTACTTCAGCTACATCGTGGTGAAAACCCCGATCGCCCGCAGCGAAGCGCCGCTGAAAAGCCTGTTCGGCGCCGACGACGAATAGGCGGCAGCGAACAGATGACGGGCCGGCCTCAGCCGAGCGCCTGCGCGGCGAGCGCGAACGTCATGATATCGCCCGCCCCGGCTGCCGGCAGGCTGCTTTCCTGCATTAAGCCGCTTTCCCTGACCGGGCCGCTTTCGTGCGCAGCACCGGAGCGCGCCTTGCGCATCAGGGTGTTGCGGTCGAGCCGCTCAAGGCCGCAGCCGGTCAGAAAGCCCGAGAACGTCGCCTCCGCCGCCCCGCCGGCCGGCACGCCGAAGCCGGCGCCCGAGGCCGCGGGCCGCTCCCACACCGGCAGGTCGAGCCGCAGGAACGTGCCGGCATGGCGCGTCATGACATCGGCGGCAAGAGCAACCGCATCGGCGGCCGAAGCCGCGACCAGCGGCCCCACGACCCGCCCGCGGCCGAACGGGCGGTCGAACACGAAGCCGGCCGGCGCCCCACCGCGCTCAAGAATCACGGCATCGGAGGCCGCGAGCAGGGCCGGCAGAATGGCCGTGCGCGCCGCGCCGAAGCCGGCCGCATCGAGACCGAGCAGCGCCGGCAGATCGCCCTCCGCAACCGGCCGCAGGCGACCGCCGCTCTCCGGGCGCACCGGCGACGGCGCCCGCGCGGTGCCCTGATGCTGGGCCACGATGCCGAACGGCTCAAAGCCCGCAGCGAAATAGAGCCGGTAGGCTGCGCGCGTCGCCACCAGCATCAGATCGCGGCCGGCGCAGCGCGCCAGCACATGATCCATCAGCCAGCGTCCGGCACCGAGCGATTGCAGCGGCGGCGTGGTGATGACCATGCCGATGGTGGCAAAACCGGCGCCCGAGGCAAACCACATGGCCGAGCCGATGGCCCGGCCGATGGCATCGCAGGCCATAAAGCCGTCGCCCACCGCCATCAGCAGGCGCAGATCCTCGGCCCGGTGCGGCCAGCCGACGCCGATGCACAGCCCGTGGAGCCGGTCGAGATCGTCGGCCGCCAGCGGACGCAGCCGCGCCTCGTAGTCGCGCACCAGCCGCACCTCACCTGCCGCCATTCCCGTTCTCCCCGAAGGACCCGCCGCCTGCGGACCTTAGCGCGCCGGCGCGCAAGATGCTGCCGAATTGCGCCGCGTGCCGGTGCGGATCGGCTGCCGGGGCTTCTGCCCGGACGCAGGATTTGCCTCAGCGGCGCCGCCCTCAGAGAACGTCGCGCAGGCAGTGCAGGAACGGTTTGAAGAAACGCGACATCGGCCGGGCAGCGTCCGTGGAGACGGAAAGCTGGGTTGTCACGGTCGGCACGAACGGCCGGGCCGTGATATCGCGGAAACCGTTCCACGCCACCAGCCCGTCGACCACGGCAATGCCGAGGCCGGCCTCCACCAGCGGCAGCGCACCGACCGACGACGAGATCTGGATCGAGACGTCGCGCACAAGGCCGGCGTCGCTGAACGCATCGTCGAGCGCCGGGCCGACGACCTCGGCGTGGGAGCCGTAGCTGATGAGCGGCCGGCCGGCGAGATCGGCCGGGCCGATCCGGTCGCGCCCGGCAAGCGGATCGTCCTCGCGCATCACTGCCACCATGCGCACCGGGGCCAGAATCTCGCTGCGCACGGTCGGCGCCATGATCGGCGACAGCGTCATGCCGAAATCGATGTCGCCGATCAGCAACTGCTCGGCGATCTCCTTTTTCGGCAGCGTATGGAGGTGGATCTTCACCGTCGGATGCGTGGCGCGAAACGCCTTCATCGCCCGCGGCAGCACCGAATGGGTCACCGGCTGGCTGGCGCCGATGCGCAGCAGGCCGATCTTGCGCTCGCCGATGGTCTTGGCCAGCGATTTCAGCACTTCGATCTCGCGGAACACCCGGTCGGCGTCGTCGTAAAGCAGGTTCGCTTCCATGGTGGGAACGAGGCGGCCGCCGATGCGCTCGAACAGCGCATAGCCAAGCTGGCTTTCCAGATGGTGCAGCACCTTGCTGACGGCGGGCTGCGAAACCGCCAGCGCGTTGGCGGCGGCCGTCACCGTGCCGTTGCGCATGATGGCGCGGAAAATCTCAAGCTGGCGAGCGTTCATGCCGGGCGGTGCCGATGTCTGGAGAACCATGCGCGCCGGCGGCAGGGCACGGCCGGCGCGGCATCGCCCGCGGACCATTTCACGGACCCGCCCGCCCGGCAAGGCCCCGCGACCGGCCGCCGCCATGGCAGGCCGATGCAAGCTGAGGGTGGTTCATCAGCCCCATAACCCCGGTCTATACAGACTGCCGGAATCCTTATTGGTCACATTTCAGGCAGCATGAAATCATAAGCAACAATCCTGATCGGCCGACCCGGATGCGAACTGGCGAACCGACTGGAGGCTCAGAACCATACCGTTCAAACGGAGGGGAACATGAAGACCAGATCGTATTCGCGCCGCCTTTTCCTGACCGTCGCCCTTGCTGCAGCCAGCCTTTTGCCTGCCGGCCTCGGCACTGCATCGGCCGGGACCGAAGTTCTGAAGAAGAACGACGCCATCTACAATGCCCTGCCGGAGAACATCCGCAAGGCCGGCGTCATCAATGCCGCCACGGAAGCCGACTATCCGCCCTTCGAGTTTCTCGACGAGCAGAACAAGCTGATCGGTGCCGACATCGATCTGGCGGCCGCCCTCAGTGAGATTCTGGGCGTCGAGCTGCGCAACAACAAGACCGAGTTTTCCAACATCGTGCCCGGCGTGCAGGCCGGCCGCTACGACGTGGGCATGTCGTCGATCGGCGACTATTTCTCCCGCCAGAAGGTCGTCGACTTCATCGATTATTATCAGGGCGGCACGTCGTTCCTCGTGCGCAAGGGCACGATCGACCCGAAGTCGGCTGAGGATATCTGCGGCCTTTCGGTCGGCGTGCTGAAGGGCACCTCCTCGGAAAGCCAGGCGGAAGGCAGCAGCAAGACCTGCGAGAAGATGGGCAAGGCGCCGCTGAAGATCCACGCCTTCCCGACCCAGAATGCCGCCGTGCTGGCGCTCACCTCCAAGCGCATCGACGCCGTTTCCGGCGATGCCGCCACCAACGGCTACTCGGCCAAGCAGGTTGGCGATGCGCTGGTCAACACCGGCTTCGCGGTCTACAGCGACCGCCCCTATTACGGCCTCGCCCTGCCCAAGAACTCGCCGCTCTACGAGCCGCTGTTCCAGGCCATGGCCGAACTGATGAAGTCGGGCGTCTACGAGGAAATCCTCGACAAGTGGGGCGTCCGCGACGGCGCCCTGAAGGCGCCGGAAAAGAACCACGGTTCGTCGGACGAGTAATTCGCCCGGCACCCCGCCGGCGCCGGTTCTCTTCCCCCCGGAGATGCCGGCGCCGGTCCGCTGTCGTTGCCGCACCGGCCGCCCGTGCCGGCGCGGCAATCCCCGCCGAACCCCGGAACCGGCGGTCCGGCCCGGAACCGCCAATGGCCGGAAACGGCCGATGCCGATGCCGCGGCACAACGGCCGCCCCGCGCCGGGCGGGCCCGGCATCTTCAGGAGTATGAGTGCGATGGCACGCCTTTCCCCCGCAATCGTTCAGGCGACCCCGGTGGTTGCAGCAACCGGCCGCGGATGCACCCTGACCGATGTCAGCGGCCGCACGTATCTGGACTTCACGTCCGGCATCGGCGTGACGTCGACCGGCCATTGCCACCCGCGGGTGGTTGCTGCCGCGCAGGAGCAGGTCGGCCGCCTCATCCACGGCCAGTATGCCATCGTCATTCACGACCGCCTGCCGCTGCTGATGGACCGGCTGGCCCGCCACACGCCGGTGGGCATGGAGAGCTTCTTCTTTGCCAACTCCGGCGCCGAGGCGGTGGAAGCGGCCGTGAGGCTCGCCCGCAACGTGACGCGCCGGCAGAACGTGATCGTGTTTCAGGGCTCGTTCCACGGCCGCACTATCGGCTCGGTCGCGCTCACCACGTCCGGCGCACGCTTCCGCACCCCCGTTTCCGGGCCGCTGCCCTCGGGCGTGGTGGTGGCGCCGTTCCCTTCCGCCTTCCGCTATGGCTGGGATCAGGAAACCGCCGACGCCTTCTGCCTGCGCGAACTCGACCACATTCTGGCCACCCAGACCCATCCCGGCGACACCGCCGCCATCATCGTGGAACCCGTGCAGGGCGAGGCCGGCTACCTGCCCGGCACCCGGACGTTCTTCGAGGGGCTGCGCGAGCGGGCAACCCGCCACGGCATTCTGCTGATTGCCGACGAGGTGCAGTCCGGGGTTGGCCGCACCGGCCGGTTCTGGGCCAGCGAGCATTTCAACCTGCAGCCGGATATCATCGTCTTCGCCAAGGGCATCGCCTCCGGCTTCCCGCTTTCCGGCTTCGTGACGCGCGAGGCGATCATGTCCGGCGCGCTGCCGGCCTCGCAGGGCGGCACCTTCAGCGCCAATGCGGTGGCCTGCGCGGCCGCCATCGCCACGCTGGGCGTGATCGAGGACGAAGGCCTCGTCGACCGGGCCGCGCGCATGGGCACGCGCCTGCGGGCCGGCCTTGAAGCGACGGCCCGGCGCCAGCCGATCATCGGCGATGTGCGCGGCATCGGGCTGATGCAGGCGAGCGAGTTCATCCGCCCCGACGGCACCCCGGCCCCCGAAATCGCGAAGGCCACGCTGAAGGCGGCCCTCGACCGCGGGCTGATTATCCTCACCTGTGGCCCCTACGGGCACATCGTGCGCATGATCCCGCCGCTGATCATCGGCGAGGCGGAGGTCGACCGCGGCCTTGCGATCTGGAACGAAGCGGTCGACGAAGCCGTTGCGGCGAACTGAGGAGACCACGGTGGCGGACGGCAGGGCACAGGCCGCTGCGGCGGCAGGCACGCAGCACGCGCAACCGCGCGAGGAGGAAATCGTCCGGGCGCGCTATCCGGGCCGGTGGATCTCGGCAGCTCTGGTGCTGTTCGTGCTGGCCCTGCTGGTCCGCTCGCTCATCACCAATCCGGGCTACGAGTGGGGGGTGGTGTGGCAATACCTCACCTTCCCCACCGTGCTGAGCGGCCTTGGCTGGACACTGGGCCTGACGGTGGCCGCCATGGCCATCGGCATCGCGCTCGGCATCGTCGCAGCCCTCATGCGGCAGTCGGAAAACCCGGTGCTGTCGCAGACGGCCGCGGCCTATATCTGGATGTTCCGCGGCGCCCCGCTGCTGGTGCAGCTCATCTTCTGGTACAATCTCGCCGCGCTTTATCCGACGATCGAAATCGGGCTTCCGGGCCTGCCGCCGCTCGTCTCGTGGTCGACCAACGACCTCATCACGCCGCTTGTCGCCGCCCTGCTGGGCCTCGGTCTCAACGAGGGCGCCTACATGGCGGAAATCGTGCGCGGCGGCCTGATGTCGGTCGATCCCGGCCAGCGCGAGGCGGCCAGTTCGCTCGGCATGTCGCCGGGCCACACGCTGCGCCGCATCATCCTGCCGCAGGCGTTGCGGGTCATCGTGCCGCCCACCGGCAACGAGGTGATCGGCATGCTGAAATCGACATCGCTGGTGTCGATTCTGGCCATCTCCGATCTGCTTTATTCGGTGCAGGGCATCTATGGCCGCACCTTCCAGACCATTCCGCTGCTGATCGTCGCCTCGATCTGGTACCTCGCGGTCTCATCGATCCTTTCGGCCTTCCAGCGGATTCTGGAGAAGCGCTATGGCCGCGGCCACACCCACGGCTGAACCGGCAGAGACAGGAAAACGGACAAGCGACATGAATGCATCCGCCCGCCCCGCCTCCGCCGGCGACCGCCAGCCCGAAGAGCTGATGGTCTGCCTGCAAGGGGTGACCAAGCGGTTCGGCGAGGTGACCGTGCTTTCCGGGATCGACCTTGACGTGGCCGCCGGCGAGGTGTGCTGCCTCATCGGCCCCTCGGGCGCCGGCAAGAGCACGCTGATCCGCTGCATCAACTATCTGGAGAAGATCCAGTACGGCCGCATCTATGTGAACGGCCAGCTCGTCGGCTATCGCCTGAAAGACGGACGCCTGCACGAACTGAAAGGCCGCGAGGCCGCGCGCTCGCGGGCCGACACGGCCATGGTCTTCCAGCACTTCAATCTGTTTCCGCACATGACGGTGCTGGAGAACATCACCGAGGCACCGATCCACGTGCGCGGCGAAAAGCGGGCGGCGGCGGAAACCTATGCCCGCGAACTGCTGGCCCGGGTCGGTCTGGCGGACAAGGAACGGGCCTATCCGAAATCGCTGTCCGGCGGCCAGAAGCAGCGCGTCGCCATTGCCCGCGCACTGGCCCTGCGGCCGAAGCTCTTGCTGTTCGACGAGCCGACTTCCGCTCTCGATCCCGAACTGGTCGGCGACGTTCTCGACGTGATGAAGAGCCTCGCGCGCGAGGGGCAGACCATGATCGTCGTCACCCACGAAATGGGTTTCGCCCGCGAGGTGGCCGACCGGGTGGTGTTCATGGATCAGGGCCGGATCGTGGAAAGCGGACCGCCGGAAGACGTTCTCGATGCGCCGAAAACAGAGCGTCTTCAGGGTTTTCTGTCAAAAGTTCTGAAGTAACGCTTTAATCCATCCGCATCCCTTGCCATGACGGGCGGGCAGCCTTCTGCCCGCCCGTTGTCGTTCCGGTCCGCGGCCGGGCCCGCGGCGGCTGACCGCCGCCAACTGATGCTCCCGGCCGGACAGAGGGCCCCGGCCGCGCACGGCGGTTGACAGCGCAGGGATAATAATTGATTTTTCAATTATAGTCCTTTCTACAGACTCGCGCCTCCCACGGGCGCGGAAGGGTATTCCATGCCTGTCACCCGCCCCACGCCCCGGCAACTGAACGCACTGGCCGGAGGGCTCGGCATGAGCCTTGCGGACGGCGATGCGGAACACCTGCTCGCGCTGATGGCCGACAGCTTCGCCGCCCTCGATATCGTGGCAGCCATGGCCGAGCCGGCGGCGGAAAGCCCGTTTGCGCGCGGCGCCGGCCATTGCCCGCCGCGCGGCGAAAACCGCTTCGGCGGCTGGGCCCGCAAGGCGCGGGTGGAGGGTGCGCCGCAGGGCCCGCTCGCCGGGCGCACCGTCGTGCTGAAGGACAATATCGCGCTCGCCGGCGTGCCGATGATGAACGGCAGCGCGACGCTGGAGGGCTTCGTGCCGCGGGAGGATGCCACCGTCGTCAGCCGCGTTCTGGCGGCCGGCGGCACCATCGTCGGCAAGGCGGTGTGCGAGAATTTCTGCATGTCCGGCGGCAGCCACACCTCCGATCCCGGTCCGGTGGAAAACCCGCACCGGGCCGGTTATTCCGCCGGCGGCTCGTCATCCGGCTGTGCCGCGCTGGTGGCCGGCGGCGAGGCCGACATGGCGATCGGCGGCGATCAGGGCGGTTCGATCCGCATTCCCGCCGCCTATTGCGGCCTCGTCGGCCTCAAGCCGACGTGGGGTCTGGTGCCCTACACCGGCATCATGCCCATCGAGGCGACCATCGATCACACCGGCCCGATGACCAAGACCGTTGCCGACAATGCGCTGCTGCTGTCGGTGCTGGCCGGCCCCGACGGTCTCGATCCGCGCCAGACGGCCGTGCCGGCGGCCGGCGGCGACTACCGGGCGGCCATCGGCCAGCCCGTCGCCGGTCTGCGGATCGGGCTGGTGCGGGAGGGCTTCGGCTGCGCCGGCATGGACCCGGCGGTGGCGGCACTGGCCCGCGCGGCCGCCGGGCGTCTGCAGCGCGCCGGCGCGCTCTGCGCCGACATCGCCGTGCCCGAACATGTCGTGGCGCCGGCTGTGTGGACGCCGGTGGCGACCGAAGGCATGGTCGTGCAGATGATGCACGGCAACGGCATGGGACATGGCTGGAAGGGCCGCTACGACACCGGCCTGATGGCCGCGCACGCCGGCTGGCGCCAGAAGGCGGACGACCTGCCGCTGACGCTGAAGGTTTCCATGCTGGTCGGCGAGTGGACCCGCACCCACTATCAGGGCCGGCTCTATGCCCGCGCCCGCAACCTCGCCCCGCTCATGCGCGCCGCCTATGACCGCGCCCTGACCGCCTGCGACGTGCTGGCCATGCCGACGCTGCCGCGGGTCGCCTCGCCGCTGCCCGGGCCCGATGCCGCACCGGCGGAGATCCTGCAGCGGGCAGCCGAACTCAACATCAACACCTGCCCGTTCGATCTCACCGGCCACCCGGCCCTGACGCTGCCGTGCGGCACGGTCGACGGCCTGCCGGCCGGGCTGATGCTGATCGGCCGCCACGGCGGCGAAGCGATGCTCTATCGCGTTGCCGCGCAGCTTGAGGCCATGATGGCAGCCGACGCCTGACGGAAGGGCAGGCCCCCGGCCCCGCCGTTCCGCCTCCCCTTCCGATCGCAGTGCCGGGTGCCGGCCGGACGCCCTTTCCCATGCCTTTCCGCGATTTTGCGCTTCTGGTGCTGATCTGCCTGATCTGGGCCGTCAATGCCGTGCTGAGCCGCCACGTCATCGCCGGCCTTGCGGTGCCGGCACTGTTCTTTGCCTTTTCCCGGTTTGTGGTTTCCACGGCCGTGCTGTTTCCCCGCCTGCTGCCGCTGCCCCGGCCGCTCGCGCCGGTCTTGCTGGTGGGCCTTCTGGTGGGGGCCGGCCATTTCGGCCTGCTGTTTGCCGGCTTCAGCCTGCTGGAATCCTCAACTGCCGCCGTGCTGTTGCAGGCCGGCATTCCGATGACGGCGCTGCTGTCGATGCTGCTGCTGAAGGAGCGGCCCGGCCCCGTGCGCCTTGCCGGCATCGCCCTTGCGTTTGCCGGCGTGGTCATCGTGCTGTGGCAGCCCGGACAGGGCGGCTCCGTGCCGGGGGCGGTGCTGGTGCTGCTGTCGGCCGCCTCGCTGGCGCTGGGCTCGGTGCTGCTGAAGCGCCTCGTCATCACTCCGCTGCAATTGCAGGCGTGGACGGGTTTCGTCTCCATGCCGGTGCTGGCCGTTGCCTCGTTTGTGGCCGACAGCGATCCGCTGGCCCGGGTCGGCGCCCACTGGGCCGCATTCGCGGGCCAGCTGGCCTTTTCGGCACTGCTCGTCACGGTGTTCAGCCACACGGCCTATTACCGCCTGCTGCAACGCCACGATGCCAGTCTGGTGTCGCCGCTGACGCTGATGTTTCCGCTGATGACGGTGGCGCTCGGCATCGGCTTTCTGGGCGAACGGCCGAGCACGGGGCTGGCCATCGGCGCACCGCTGGTGCTGGCCGGGGTGGCGGCGGTGCTGTGGCGGCCGCGCCGCTGAAGGCCCGGCGGATGCAGCAGGCCGGGCTTCAGCCGCCGGACAGCATGTTCTGCAGCAGGCTGCGCAGCTGATCGGCCTCGCTGCGCGCCAGACGGCCGACAAGCCCGTTCTGCGCCCCGTCCAGCAGCCCGCGCAGTTCGGCGAAATGCGCCGCGCCTCTGGCAGAGCGAAAAATCAGAACCTTGCGCCGGTCCTGCGGGTCTGGCGCGCGGAACACATCGCCGCCGGCCACCATGCGATCGATGATCTTGGTCAGCGTCGGCGCGTCGACAAAGATCTGCGCCGCCAGCTCGCCCATGGCGCGGCCGTCCCGCGCCTCCAGCGCCTCCAGCACGCGATAGTGCTCCAGCGAGACCCCGAACGGCTTCAGCCGGGCCTCTGTCGCCTGCTCGACCTGACGGTTGACACCGGAAATGAGCCGCAGCAACTCTCTGGTTTCGCTTTCAGAAAGCGGCCCCATCAGATACCCTCATTTTCAACTATTCACATTTCTTATATTTTTTCCGCGCTTCCTTCAAGCGCGGCCGAGCGTCCCGCTGCGCCGGAAAGACGCCGCGCGGAACTGGCGTGTTTTTTGCTTCAGTTCGTACCAATCCTCTGCACAGCGCAGCAAATGGCTGTTCTTTGGGCAGTCGACACACGGAAGGCCGCGGCAATGAAACCAATCCGGATCGGGCTTTTGGTGGCCGGCCAGGGTCCGGCCGGGCTGTGGGCGCCTTCCGCGCTGGCGTGCGCGGGCCTTGCCGCCCACGAACTCAACACCGGCAGCGGCATTCTGGGCCGTCCTGTGGAACTGATCGAGATCGACAGCGGCCCGGACGGCCGCAGCGCCGCGGCCGCCGCCATGAGTGCCGTCGAGTTCGACGAGGTGAACTGTCTCATCGGCATGTTTCCGAGCTATGCCCGCCGGCCGGTCATCGAGGCCGTGAGCGGCAGCGTGCCGCTGATTTACACGCCCCAGTTCGAGGGGCTTGAGACCAGCCTCAACATCGTGACCACCGGCGAGACGTCTGGCGAGCTGCTGGCGCCGGCGGTCGAATGGCTGATGCGTCACCGCCACGCCCATCGCTTCTTCCTGTGCGGCAGCGATTATGTGTGGCCGCGCTCGTCGTTCGCCATTGCCCGCTCGCTCATCCGGCGGGCCGGCGGCACGGTTGCCGGCGAGCATTACCTGCCGCTTGAGTGTCACGATTACGACGCGCTGTTCGACGCCATCCGCGCCAGCGGTGCCGATGTGGTGGTGCCGCAGTTTCTGGGGCTCGATTCCGTTCAGTTCAACCGCGCCTTCGCCGCCGCGGGGCTCGCCCGCCACATGGTGCGGCTCGCCCCCGGCATGGACGAGACCGTGGTCTACGGGCTCGACGAAGGCGGCACCGAGAATCTCTACGTCGCTTCGGCCTATTTTTCCGCGGTCCGCAGCGACAACAACGGCGCCTTTCTGGAGCGTTATCACAGCCTGTTCGGCGACACGCCCCCGCCCGCGAACGCCTATGGCCAGTCGTGCTATGAAGGCATCTACTGCTTTGCCGCGCTGGCGGAAGCCGCCGGCACGCTGGCGCCGGGGCGGGTGAACGCAGCCTTCGGTCAGACCCGCCAGCGCAAGACGGCCCGCGGCAGCGTCGCCGCCCCCGTCGTCGGCACACGCCACCCCATTCACATCGCCGAAGTCGACGGCTACGACATCCGCATCCTCCAGACCCTTTGAGGACGGCGCCCGCGGCGGCGCACCGCGCGGGTCTGTGCGTAAAAAATTACTTGCATTTTCTACTATCATGATTTCAAATGAAGCCATGAAGCGACGGGGCTGAGGCGCCGTCCGCCAAAGCCGCGCCTTGCCAGCCGGGCGCCATTCCCGACGGTTATGACCGACCGTTGCCAACCGCAGACCCGGCCGGGGTTTGCGGAAGGCCGGTGTCTGGCCAGCGCGCACCCTTGCGGCGCGCCCCTGTTTCAGGAGACCGACCCCATGTCGCATGCCCTTGAGGCGATCAGCATTTCCAAGTCCTATCCGGCGGATGGCGGACGGGTGCAGATCCTGCGCGACCTCAATTTTCACGCCGACGACAACGAGTTCGTCGCCTTCGTCGGTCCGAGCGGCTGCGGCAAGTCCACGCTGTTCAACATCATCACCGGCCTGTTGCAGCCCGACGACGGCAACATCCTGATCGACAACGAGGAAACGACCGGCACCACGAGCGAGCGCGTCGGCTACGTGCTGCAGAAGGATCTGCTGTTTCCCTGGCGCACGGTCATCGAGAACGTCGTTCTGGGGCTGGAAATCCGCGGTGTGCGCCGGCGCGAGGCCTACGAGCGGGCCCGCGAGATGCTGCGCATCTACCGCATGGAAGGCTACGAGGACAAATATCCCAGCCAGATTTCCGGCGGCATGAAACAGCGCGTCGCGCTGATGCGCACCATGATCACCGATCCGCAGATCATCCTGATGGACGAATCCTACAAGGCGCTCGACTACCCGCTCAAGATCGCGCTGGAAGGCGAGTTGCTGGAAGTCGTGCGGCGGGAGCGCAAGACCGTTATCTTCATCACCCACGATATCGAAGAGGCGGTTACGCTCGCCGACCGCATCTATGTGATGAAGGCACGGCCGGGCGAGATCATCAACGAGATCCGCGTCGATCTCGGCACCGACAGCCCGCTCATTCCCGAGCGCCGCATGTCCCGCAACTTCAACGATTACTACGATCTCATCTGGAAGAACATCGGCATCGCGCCGGTGCTGTGAGCGGCCGGCCTGCGTCCGCCCGCATTCCCTCTTCCGATGCAGTCTTTTCCGGCCCGATCATGACCGATATGTCGCCTTCCACAGCCCGCCCGCCCTCTCCCCGTCCCCGCGCGCCCCGCCCCGCCGTGGTCAGGGCCCGCCGCAACGGCGCGGCCGGCGAGGGCCTGTTCCGCAGCCCCCGCACCCGGCGCACGACGCTGCACGTTCTGCAGGTCGCCATCGTCGCCGCGCTGCTGATCTACTGGGAGGTCGGCGCGCGCACCGGCGCCATCAGCGCCTTCCTGTTTTCCAGCCCCAGCGCCATCTGGGAGGTGCTGGTACAGCGCTTCCAGTCGGGCGAGCTGCTGACCGATATCACCACCACCGCCGCGGAAGTCATCATCGGCTTTCTGGTGGGCGCCGTCGGCGGCTCCGTGCTCGGGCTGCTGCTGTGGTATTCGCGCTTCGTCTCCGATCTCGCAGCCCCCTTCATTGCCGCCATCGGCTCCATTCCGGTGCTGGCGATCGCGCCGATGACCATCATCTGGTTCGGCACGGAGATGCTGGCGAAGGTCGTCATCGTGGCCTTCTCCTGCGTCGTGGTTTCGCTCACCACCTCCTACCGCGGCGCGCAGCGCACGGACCCCGACCTCATCAACCTGATGCGCTCCTTCAATGCGTCGCGCCACGCCATCTTCCTCAAGCTGGTGGTGCCGGGGTCCATGGGCTGGATCGTCTCGGGGCTGAAGCTCAATGTCGGCTTCGCCATCGTCGGCGCCATCGTGGCCGAATACATCTCTTCCGAAGCCGGTATCGGTCACATGATCCTGCTCGGCAGCTCCAATTTCAGCATGAACATCGTTCTGGCCGGCGTCGCGCTGGTCATGGTGATGATGCTGCTCTTCAACGCCCTCATCTCGGGTCTGGAACGCATTCTGCTTTCTTGGGAAAGGAAATGACCATGGCTGTTGCCCGCCTTTTCAGGTCTCTCGGTCTTGCGGCGGCGCTGGCCGGCGCGCTGTCCGCCACCGCCGCCCGCGCCGAAGAAGTGCCGGTGCGCATCAATCAGGCCTTTCAGTCGCTGCTCTACCTGCCGCTCTACGTGGCGCAGGAGAAGGGCTTCTTCAAAGACGAGGGCGTGAAGGTCACCATCAGCACCGGCGGCGGCGGCGCTCAGTCGTGGGCGGCGGTGATCGGCGGCTCGGCCGACTTCTCCATTCAGGACCCGGTGTTCGTGCCCAAGACGCGCGAGAACGGCGGCGACGGCGTGGTGGTCGCCGGCATCCAGAATGCGCCGACGGTGTTCATCATCGGCAAGGACGGCACCTCGCTGCAGAACAATCTGGCCCTGCTTTCCGGCAAGCGCGTCATCACCAGCCCGCAGCCGGACACCACCTGGGCCTTCATGAGCTACCTCATCAAGCAGCAGAAGCTTGAGGGCGTGAAGCTCGTCAACGTCTCCATCGGCAACGAAATTCCGGCCATCGTCAGCGGCCGGGCCGACTATGCCCTGGCGGTGGAACCGCAGGTGACCCAGAGCATCGTCCAGAACGGGCTTTCGTCGGTCTATTCCTTCTCCGCCAACCCGGACTGGTATCCCTTCGCCTTCTCCAGCCTGACCACCACCAAGGCTTATCTGGAAAAGAACCCGCAGGCCGCACAGGGCGTGATCACCGCCTTCGAAATGGCCTCGCGCTTCATCTATGCCCACTTCGACGAGACCGTCGATATCGCCGCGAAATATTTCCCGAACCTGCCGAAGGATGTCGTGCGCGACGCCGTGAAGCGCGAGATCGACGCCCGCGGCTATCCCGAGAACGTTCTTGTGACGAAGAAGGCCTGGGACAACAACCTCAACATTGCCCTGTTCGCCGGCAACGTGAAGGCCTACCCCTCCGACGCCACGTCCTATGAAAACAACGTCAACACCGCGCTGGCCGAAAAGGCCCGGGCGCTTGTCGATGCCCGGCTGAAATAACGCCGGCTTCCGGCCCGCGGCGGCGCTTCCCCCCGGCGCACCGCGGGCCTTCTTTTTTCTTCTTCTGCTTTCTTCTTCTGCGCTGCCCTGAGACGAGCCGGAGCCCGCTCATTATGTCCCTCTCCCTTTCCGCCCGCATGGAGGCCCTCGGCCCCCTTTCCGAGGCCCACCGCGAGGCGGTTCTGCCCACTGTGGAAGCGTGGGCCGGGAGGGCCGGCCGGCTGATGCAGATGAGCGAGACCGTGCTTGAGCCCGGCACCAGCCCCATCACGGCTTTCGTCGCCTCCGAGCCGCCGCGCCGCTGAGGCCGCAGCCGGCCGCGCGCGCGGTGCGCCCGCGCCGCCCCTTTCAATCCGAAATCCGAGACCGGACATGACGGACCTGTGCGATCTAACCCTCACCGAGGCCGGAAAACTGGTGCGCCAGCGCGCCATCACGCTGCCGGAACTGGTGACGGCCTGTCTGGAGCGTGCAGCCGCAACGCAGTCGCTCAACGCCTTCAGCGACCTCTATGCCAGCCGTGCCCTGACGCTTGCCGCCGCCTTCCAGACCCTGCTTGAGGCCGGCCACGATCTGGGCCCGCTGCACGGCATGCCGGTGGCGCTGAAAGCCAACATCGCGCTCGCCGGCGAGCGCATGACGGCCGGCAGCGCCATCCTGCGCGATCATGTGGCAACCGCCGATGCCGACGTGACGCGGCGGCTGAAGCAGGCCGGCGCCATCATTCTCGGTGCCACCAACATGCACGAGTTCGCGTGGGGCGGCACCACGACCAATCCGCACTATGGCCAGTGCCGAAACCCGTGGGCGCCGGACCGCATTCCCGCCGGCTCCAGCGGCGGTTCGGGTGCCGCCGTCGCCGCCGGCAGCGTGCCGGCCGCGCTGGGCACGGATACCGGCGGCTCGGTTCGCCTGCCCGCCTCCATGAACGGCATCACCGGCCTGCGGCCCGGCGTGGGCCGCATCAGCACCGAAGGCGTCTTTCCGCTGGCGTGGAGCATGGATACGGTCGGGCCGATGGCCCGCAGCAGTGCCGACTGCGCGCATCTGTTTGCCGCCCTTGCCGGCGCGGACGGTGCCGCCCTTGCCGCCACGCTGGAGCGCCCCCTTGCCGGCCTGCGCGCCGGCGTGCCCGAGCCCTATGCCAGCAGCGCGCTGCAGGACGATGTCGGCAGCGCCTTCGCCGGTTTTCTGGCAACCCTGACCGCGCTGGGCGTGACGGTGGAGCCGGTCTCCCTGCCGGGGCTGGAGGCGGCGGTCGATGCCCAGGTGATCGTCGATGCGGCTGAGCCGAGCGCGGTTCACGCCCGCTGGATTGCCGAGCGGCCGGACGATTACGGCGCCGATGTCCGCGTGCTGCTGCAGGCGGGCCTGTCGTTCACTGCGGTGGAATATCTGCAGGCGCAGCGCTATCGCACCTGGCTGCGGCGCGAGAGCGAGGCGCTGCTCGCCCGCTTCGACGTGCTCGTCACGCCGACGCTGCCGTTCACCGCGCCGCGCATCGGTCAGGAAACGATCCTGATCGGCGGCCGGGAGGAAAGCACGCTGACCGGCAACATGCGCTTCACCTGCCTGCCGAGCCTCACGGCCCTGCCGGCCATCAGCCTGCCGGCCGGCTTCGACCGCGACGGACTGCCGGTCGGCGTTCAGGTCATGGCCGGCGCGCAGGGCGAAGCGCTGCTGCTGCGCTTCGGCCATCAGGTGCAGCAGGCGACCGGCCACCACGCCCGCCGCCCAGCGCTGACCCTGCCTGTTGCCGCCTGACAGCGGCCGGCTGCCCGAACGCCCGAACGAAAAGGACCGGAACGCCCTGCGGCGTCCCGGCCCGTTATCTTCTTGCAGCCGGTTTGCGCCTCAGCCGAGCGCGCGGCCGACGGCGTCGACGACGCGGTCGATTTCCCCGACCGTGTTGTAGTGCACCGGCCCGACACGCACGCCGCTGCCGCGGTCGAGAATGCCCAGCGCCCGATTGGGCTCCAGCCCGTAATTATGGCCGCTCCAGACCTGAATGCCCTCGCCCGCCATCGACTTCACGAGATCGGCGGACGGCAGCTCATCGACGAAGAAGCTGACCGTGGACACGCGGCGGGCGATGGCCGCCGGATCGGTGATGCCCAGAATCCGCACCCGGTTGAACGGCTTCAGGCCATCGATCAGGCGTTGGGTCAGGATGTCGTCGTGCTGCTTCATCACCCGGAAGCCGGCGGCCAGCTTGTCGCGCAGGCCCGCCGCGGCGGGCACGCCGTCCTCGAACCGCGACAGCGAGGCGATATAGTCGATGGCCGCATGAACGCCGGCGAGAGCCTCGCGGTTGGTGGTGCCGGTGGTGAAGCGCCACGGCACGTCATTGGAAGCCGGCCGCACCTTGTAGGGCCGCAGCCGGTCCAGCACGTCGCGGCGTCCCCAGAACACGCCATAGTGCGGCCCGAAGAACTTGTAGGCCGAGCAGACGAGGAAATCGCAGCCCAGCGCCTTCACATCGATCAGGCCGTGGGGTGCATATTGCACGGCATCGACATAGACCAGCGCACCGGCCTCATGTGCAATTGCGGAAATAGCCGCGATATCGTTGATCGTGCCGGTAATATTGCTTGCGTAGCAGACGGCGACCAGACGGGTGCGCCCGTTCATCAGCGCGCGCAGGTCGGCAAGATCGAACTCGAAGGTCTCCGGCGAGAATTCGAGCCAGCGCACGACGAGGCCCTTGTCCTCGGCCAGCATCAGCCAGGGCGAGATGTTGGCATCGTGGTCCATGCGGCTCAGAACGATCTCGTCGCCTTCCTTCAGCAGCGCGCCGATGCTGCGCGACATGGCGAAGGTGAGCGTGGTCATGTTCTGGCCGAAGAAGACCTCTCCGGTCTCATCGGCATTGACCAGCGCTGCGGCCGCGCGGTGGGCTGCTGCCACGCGCTCTCCGGCCTCGACGGAGGTATCGAAAAAGCCGCCCAGATTGCTGTTGGTGTGCAGCATGGCATCTGCCATGCGGTCCACCACCAGACGCGGCACCTGCGTGCCGGCGGGATTGTCAAGGAAGGCGACCGGCATGCCGGAATGCTCCCGGGCAAGGCCGGGAAACTGGCGCCGGACGTCCTCTACATCGTAGGCCATGGAGGTTCTCTGCATTGGGGCTGAAGCGCAGGCCCGATTAAGACGGGCCTTGCCGGATTTAGTCAAGTTACTTTCCCAAAAGGATAGCAACCTGCTTCCGGCGGACGGGAGCCCCCGATCAGAAGGTCGGGGGTGTGTTGACCCACAGCACGCGCGCCTCCTGCCGGCCGTCGTTGCGATAGCCGTGGGGAAGCTGGGAATCGAAGGAGAAGCTGTCGCCCTCGCCGAGCCGGCGCTCATGCCCGTCGACGATCAGCGTGAAAGCGCCGGCGAGCACATAGCCGAACTCCTGCCCGCCATGGCTGATGAAATCCGGGCTGCCGCCGCCGGGCGGAATGACGTGGATATTGATCTGCAGCAACTGGTCGTGCCGGTGCGGCACGAGCCGCTCCAGAACCACCTTGTTGCCGGCGCGCGGGTGGCCGGTTTCCAGCCGCGGCCGCTCGCCCGCCCGCACCACCGTCACCGCTTCCTCGCCATCGGGCGGGGCGGCGAACAGCGCGCTCATGTTGGTATCGAGCGCGCCGACCAGCTTGTGAAGCGTCGCCAGCGACGCCTGCGAGCGACCGTTTTCGAGTTTGGACAAATAGCCCTCTGTCACGCCGATGCGATGGCCCAGTTCACTCAGGCTCAGCCCCTTCAGCGTCCGGGCATGCCGCAGCTTGGCGCCAATGCGCACATTGGCATCGCTCAGATCCATAGTTCCCCCTCACCATGGTCCGGCCGGCTGCAGCGCATGATGCAGCACGGCCTGCGCCAGAACCTCGCAGCCCTCGGTGACGTGCTGAGGCTCTGTCCACTCGCTTTCATTGTGACTGATGCCACCGCGCGAGGGAACGAAGATCATTGCCGCGGGGGCGACGGTGGCGAGGTTGCTGGCATCGTGCATGGCGCCGCTCGGCAGGCGAAGCGTGCGGATTCCCAGCCGCTCGGCAGCGGATGCGATAATGGCCTGCATCCGTGCGTCGAAGTGTACCGGAGCGACATCCATCAGCCGGGCGACGGTGCCGCCGACGCCCTCGCTGCCGGCAAGGCCGGCGACGGCGGCCCGAATCTCGCCTTCCATGCGATCCAGCAGCGCGGTCTGCGAGTGGCGCAGGTCGATGGCCAGCGTGGCCCTGCCCGGCACCGTGTTGGTGGAGTTGGGCTCGACCGTCACGCGGCCGAAGGTGATGCGCAGATCCGGGCTGAGAAGCGCCGCCGCGGTGCGCATATCGAGGGCAAGGCGGGCGGCCGCCATGAAAGCATCGCGGCGCTCGCCCGCCGGCGTGGTGCCGGCATGGCGGTCTTCGCCCGTCAGCGTCACGGCCAGCCAGCGCACGCCCTGCACGCCTTCCACCACGCCGACGGCAATGCCGGCCTGCTCCAGCACCGGCCCCTGCTCGATATGCAGTTCGTAATAGCCCGCAACCGGAATCTGCAGTGCGGCACTGCCGGCATAGCCGGTGCGATGCAGGTCTTCGAAGAAGCGGGCACCGTCCGCGGCGGTTATGGCGGCCTCGTCGCCGGCGGTCAGCGCACCGACGAACCCGGCCGATCCCGTCAGGCCGGGCTGGAAGCGCACGCCCTCCTCGTTGGTCCAGTTCACCACCGTCACCGGGCGTTCGGTCTCGATGCCGGCGGCGTTCAGCGCCCGCACGGTTTCCAGACCGGCCAGCACGCCGAGCACGCCGTCGAACCGGCCGCCGTGGGGCTGGGTATCGAGATGGCTGCCGACAAGCACATGGCCCGCGCCGGCCGCCCGGCCGGGGCGGGTGGCAAACATGTTGCCGAAGGCATCGACCCGCACCGTGCACCCGGCCTCGCGGCACCAGCCGGCGAAGAGGTCGCGGGCCTGCCGGTCCTCGTCCGTCAGCGACAGCCGGCAGCAACCGCCGGCCGGCAGGGCACCGATGCCGGCCATGGTCATGAGGTCGGCCCACAGTCGCGGGCCATCGGTCAGGCGGGCCGGCACGGCGGAGGCGCTCATAGCGAAATCCAGGTGGTCTTCAGGTCGGTGTATTTGTCAAAAGCGTGCAGCGACAGGTCGCGGCCCGAGCCGGACTGCTTGACCCCGCCGAAGGGCGTGCGCACATCCACCATGTCGACCGTGTTGACGCTGACGGAGCCGGCGTGAAGCCGGCGGGCGACACGGTGGGCCTGACTGAGATCGTCGGTCCACACCGACGCCCCGAGACCGTAGATGGAATCGTTCGCCAGCCGGATGGCCTCCGCCTCGTCGGCAAAGGTGGCAACCGCCAGCACCGGCCCGAAGATCTCTTCCCGCGCCAGCCGCGAAGCCGGATCGACGCCGGTGAAGACGGTCGGGGCAATAAAGCAGCCGCCGGTTTCCGTCAGCACGCGCTCGCCGCCGCAGGCGAGCTGCGCGCTTTCGCGGCCGAGCGCGATGAACCCCATCACCCGCGCCGTCTGCTCCTCGCTCACCATCGCCCCCATGCCGGAGGCCGGATCGAGCGGGTTGCCGGGCCGGTAGGCATCGACCTTGGCCAGCAGACGCGCGATGAACGCTTCGGCAATGTCCTGCTGCACGAACAGCCGCGAGGTGGCGGAACACACCTCGCCCTGATTGAAGAAGATGCCCTGTGCGGCGAACGTGGCCGCGCGGTCGAGGTCTCTGGTGGCGGAAAACACCAGATTGGCGCTCTTGCCGCCGCACTCCAGCCAGACGCGCTTCATGTTGGAGACGCTGGCATAGCCGAGGAATTTCTTGCCGACCTCGGTGGAGCCGGTAAAGGCCACGCAGTCGATGCCATCGTGCAGACCGATCGCCTGCCCGGCCTCGTGGCCAAGCCCCGGCAGAACGCTGAAGACGCCGTCGGGAATGCCGGCCTCGGCGGCCAGTTCGGCAAGCCGCAGAGCTGTGAGCGGCGACTGTTCGGCCGGCTTGAGGATGACGCTGTTGCCCGCGGCAAGGGCCGGGGCGCATTTCCACGCCGCCATCTTCAGCGGAAAGTTCCACGGCACCACGGCACCGACCACGCCGACCGGCTCGCGGTCGATCATCGCCAGCGCCCCTTCGCCGGCGCGGATCACCTCGCCGTTGAGCTTGTCGCAGGCCTCGCCATACCAGCGGAACACTTCAGCCGCCGCCGGCACGTCCAGCGTGGCGGCATCGCGCACCAGCTTGCCCATATCGAGGCTTTCCAGCAGGGCGAGTTCGTCGGTGCTGGCCACGATGAGATCGGCAAGCCGCGTCAGCACGCGGCGGCGCTCTGCCGGATCGCAGCGCGACCAGACGCCGCCCTCGAAGCTGCGCCGGGCCGCGGCAACCGCCAGATCGACATCGGCCGCCGTGCAGGCCGCCACATAGGCAAGGTGCTCGCCGGTCGCCGGGTTCAGGGTGGCGAAGGTGCGGCCCTCGCAGGCCGGGCGGAAACGGCCGGCGACGAAGGCCTGCGTGCGCAGGCTCAGCCCCGCGGCAAGGGCCGTCCAGTGAGAAAGAGTTCTGTTCACAGGCATGTCCTTGATCCGCGGCCCGGTGCGGCCGGCCTCACAGCCGGGCCCGTCGCAGATGGGCCAGCA
Organism: Pseudoxanthobacter sp.; assembly: GCF_036822375.1. NCBI lineage: Bacteria > Pseudomonadati > Pseudomonadota > Alphaproteobacteria > Hyphomicrobiales > Segnochrobactraceae > Pseudoxanthobacter > Pseudoxanthobacter sp. Next base: position 39,355 of record NZ_DAISHT010000001.1, read on the forward strand.
GGCGCTTTTCCAGAAGGCCGAACGACAGGCGGATGACAGCGACGATGGCGAGATAGAGCACCCCGGCCACGGCGAAGCCTTCGAAGGTGAAGTAGTAGATGGTGTTGAAGTTGCGCCCGGCGCCGAGCAGATCGATGACGGTGACGAGGCTGGCGATGGCCGTGCCGTGCAGCGAGAAGATGATCTCGTTCTCATAGCCCGGCAGGGCGCGGCGGAAGGCATTGGGCAGCACCACCAGACGCAGGGTCTGGAACGGCGTCATGCCGATGGCGCGCGCCGCCTCCACCTCGCCGACCGGCACGGTCTCGATGGCACCGCGCAGAATCTGGACGAGATAGGCACAGGTGCCGAGCGAGAACGCGATGAGCAGGCAGGTCCACGCCTCGCGCAGATAGGGCCACAGCACGCTGGCGCGCACGGCGCTGAACTGCGCCAGACCGTAATAGAGCAGATAGACCTGCACGATGAGCGGCGTGCCGCGCAGCACATAGCTGATTGCCTCGATGGCGGGTGCGGCCACCGGCACCCGCCGCACCAGCACCAGCGCCAGCGGCACCGCCAGCAGCGAGGCGATGACCACGGAAAGCACCAGCAGCAGCAGCGTGTTGCGCAGCCCCGTCAGAAACAGGGGCAGATGATCGAGAATGGCCTGCAGCACATACATCGCGCCGGACCTCAGACCGAGGCCTGCCGCGTGCCGCGCGCAAGGCGCCGGCTGAGCAGGCGGAACGTGAGGTCGGACAGCGCGGTATAGAGCAGGTAGAGCGCCATCACGACGAGCATGAAGGTGAACGGCTCGCGGGCCGACCGGCCGAGCGACAGCGCCGCATAGACCGCATCGCGCAGGCCGATGACCGAAACCAGCGCACACGCCTTGACCAGCGTCAGCCAGATGTTCCAGTAGCCCGGCAGCGCCAGCCGCATCAACGGCGGCAGAATGACGAGGCGCGCAAGGGCAAGCGGCGTGAGCCCGATGGCAATGCCGGCCTCGATCTCGCCCGGCGGAATGGCGAGATAGGCGCCGCGGAACGTCTCGGTCAGATAGGCGCCGAAGATGAAGCCGACGGACAGCACCCCGGCGGCAAACGGATCGATCTGCACCGGCGTGCGGCCCATGGCGTCCGCCGCGGCATTGATGGCGGTCTGGCCGCCGAAATAGAGCAGCAGCATCAGCACCAGCGGCGGCATGCCGCGCACGACGATGGTGTAGGCCCCGGCAACGACGCCGGCGACGCGGTTGCCGGCAAGCCGCCCCCACGCCCCGAGAAGCCCCAGCGCCGTTGCCAGCACCATCGCCCCGAGGCTGAGACCGACCGTGACCAGCATGCCGTCGAGCACGACCGGCAGAAAACTCTTCAGCGTTTCCATCACGCCCCCGCCGTTGCGTCCTGCGTGGCAAAGCCGGCCGGCGCATCGGGCTGCCCGCGCGCCGGCCGCCCGCCTCACTCGTAGATGTCGAAGGCGAAGTACTTGTCGTTGATCTTCTGGTAGGTGCCGTCCGCCCGCATTTCCCGGAAGGCCTTGTCGAGCGCTTCCTTCAGCGCCGTCTCGTCCTTGCGCATGGCAACGCCCGCGCCTTCGCCGAGGCACCCGGCATCGCGCACCGGCGCGCCCTCAAGCGCAAAGCCCTTGCCGTCGCCGCTCTTCAGGAAGCCATCGGAAATGGAAACCGTGCCGTTGAAGGCCAGATCGAGACGGCCGGAGGTGAGGTCGAGATAGAGGGCGTCGGAATTCGGGTAAACGGTGAGGGCCGCCTTCGGATAGGCCTTCTTCACATAGCACTCGTAGATGCCCGGCACCGCGCCGACGGTGAGGCCGCCAAGGGCGGGATCCTTGAAGTCCACCTTCAGATCGTCGCGACCGACGAAGGAGGCCGACGGGCGGTAGTAGGGTTCCGAGAACAGCAACTGCTTCTTGCGTTCTTCGGTGATGCCCATCGACGAGAAGATGGCGTCGTAGCGGCGGGTCTGCAGGCCGGCGACGATACCGTCCCAGTCCTGCTGCACGAACTTACAGTTGCGCTGCATCTTTTCGCAGGCGGCCATCGCAATGTCGATGTCGAAACCTTCGATCTTGCCGTCGGCGGCAAGCTTGTTGAACGGCGGATAGGCCGCCTCGGTCGCGAACACGATGGTCTCTTCCTGCGCGGCGGCCGGCTGGGCAAGGCCGGCCGTCAGGCCCGCGAGCAGCGCTCCGAGTATCAGCGTCTTTTTCATGGCAGTTCCCTGTGGCTCTGGTTTTTGAAATTGCTTGCGGCCTGCGGCCGTTTCAGACCGCGACGCGGGCCAGAAAGGCCTGCAACCGCTCGGTGCGCGGTGCGCGGAAGATCTGCTGCGGCGGCCCCGCCTCCCCGATCTCGCCCTTGTGCAGAAAGAGCACCTGCGAGGAGACATCGCGGGCAAAGGCCATTTCGTGGGTCACGACGATCATGGTCCGCCCCTCTTCGGCGAGCCCGCGGATGACCTTCAGCACCTCTGCCACGAGTTCCGGATCGAGCGCGGAGGTCGGCTCGTCGAACAGAACGGCGGCCGGCTCCATGGCCAGCGCCCGCGCGATCGCGGCGCGCTGCTGCTGGCCGCCGGACAGGAACGCCGGATAGCTGTCGCGCTTCTCGTAGAGGCCGACGCGCTGCAGATAGTGCCCGGCGCGCGCGCTCGCCTCCGCCCGGCCAAGGCCGAGCACATGAACCGGGCCGGTCATGACGTTTTCGAGGATCGTCATGTGCGACCACAGATTGAAGCCTTGAAACACCATCCCGAGTCTGGCCCGCAGGCGCCGCACCTGCGCCCGGTCGCCGGCCGTCAGCCCGCCCGGGGCAGGCCGCAATGCCAGGGTCTCGCCGCAGATCGCGATGGTGCCGGCACTCGGCATCTCAAGCAGGTTCAGGCAGCGCAGAAAGGTGCTCTTGCCCGAGCCGCTCGCACCGATGATCGAGATCACATCGTGGGTCGCCGCGTGCAGCGAGATGCCGCGCAGCACCGGGACCGATCCGAACTCCTTGCGGATGCCAGAGGCCGAGACGACGGCCGGCTGACGCTCCGCGCCCCCGCTTGCCTGTTCCACGCGCTGTACCCGGTGTTGTCGATGCCGGCAGTTGGCATTCCACTATCCTCAATGTCAAGTAACTTGACAACAGGGATGGCCATATTCACAAAAGGCATAAGTGTTCGCAAGCGACAGGACCGGGCGGCGCGCGGCGCGGCGGCGCACGGCTTTTCAGACAGCAGGGATCGCCGACGATGCGCGTTTCGATCGATGGCCTCGCCAGCCTCTATGCCGCGGTTGCGCGCGCCCACGGGGCCGATGAGGACGAAGCCGGCCTGTTCTCCGCCGGACTGCTGCAGGCCGACCTGCGCGGTCACCACACGCAGGGTATCGGCCTGCTGCCCTATCTCGACACGCTCTATGAAGCCGGCACGATGCACTTCGGCCGGCCGCTGACGGTGCTGAACGAATCCGTTGCCACGGCAGCGCTCGACGGACACGGCGGCAGCGGCCATGTCATCGGTGCGCGGGCGATGGAAATGGCCATCGCCAAGGCGCAGGCTGCCGGCATCGGTTTCGTGACGGTGCGCGGCTCCGGCGACTATGGCATGGCCTCGGGCTATGCCATGCAGGCGCTGCCCCACGGCATGATCGGGCTTTCCATGAGCACCGGGCCGCTGCTGGTGGCCCCGTGGGGCGGTCGCGACGCCTATTTCTGCACCAACCCCATTGCCATCGCCGTGCCCTGCGGAGAGCGGGACCCCATCGTCATCGACATGGCCACCAGTGCCGGCTCCATGGGCAACGTCGTGCTGGCGGCGCGCGACGGGCGCAGGCTCGGCGAGAAATCCGTGGTGGACAGCGCGGGCGTCTACACGGACGACCCGCTGCGGGTGATCCTGAACGTGATGGACCGGGAATCGCGGATGTCCGGCGCTCTGCTGCCGGCCGGGCCGAAGGGCTTCGGCATGGTGCTGATGGTGGAGATGCTGTCGGCGCTGCTCAGCGGCGAGCGCAACTGGCAGGACGAGCGCCCGGCCGATCCCACCGGCCGGGCCGCCTATTATGCCCAGACCTTCATCGCCGTTTCCGTCAGCCGCTTCCAGCCGGAAGCGGCGTTTGCGGCGGCTGCAGAACGCATGGCCGACACGCTCACCGCCGCCCGCCCGGCCGCCGGCTTCACGGCCGTGCGCCTGCCGGGCGGGGCAGCCGCGGCGACCGGGCGCGACTATCGCGCCAACGGCATTGCGGTGCGCGCGGAAGAATGGGCCATGGTCGAGGCGCTCGCCCGCCGCCGCGACATCGCCCTGCCGCCGGACCTTTACACCGACGCGCCCTGATCCCCTTCATCCGCGGGCCGGGGCCCGGCCCTTCCGCCCGCATTCCCTTCTCCCGATCTGCCTGAGTGATCTGCCCATGACTGAAGAACCCGACCTCGCCGCGCTCTACGGCTCCGGCGCCTCCGCCTCCATGTCCACCTTCATGGGCATCGCGGCGTGTGCGGACCTGAGCAGCCTTACCGCGCCCGTGGCGCTGCTGGGCATTCCCTGCGCCAGCCCCTATGCCGCGGTCGGCGCCTATTGCCGCAATGCGCCGGATGCACTGCGCGCTGCCACCCGGCCGCTGGCGGCCAATCTGTGGCACCACGATTTCGATCTCGGCGGCACGCTGTTCCCCGGCCCCGATTTCGTCGCCGTCGATTGCGGCAACCTGCCCTATGACGAGGCCGATGCCGCCGCCAACCGCGCCGCCATCAGCGCCGCGATCCGCACCATCCGCGCCCGCGGTGCCGTGCCGGTCTCGCTCGGCGGCGACGATTCCATTCCCATCCCGGTGCTGGAAGCACTGGGCGGCAGCGGCGAAAGCTACACCGTGCTGCAGATCGATGCCCACATCGACTGGCGCGACGACTATATGGGCGAGCGGCAGGGCCTGTCCTCCACCATGCGCCGCGCGTCGGAGATGAAGCATATCGAGCGCATCGTGCAGGTCGGCGCCCGCGGCATCGGTTCGGCCCGCCCGCAGGACTATCGCGATGCCCTCGGCTGGGGCGTGCAGTTCGTCACCGGCTACGAGCTGCACCGCAAGGGCGTGGAAGCCGCCCTCAGCCATATTCCCGAGGGCTCCAACATCGTCATCTCCATCGATGCCGATGCCATGGACCCCGCCATCGTGCCCGGTGTCATCGGCCGCTCGCCCGGCGGGCTCGACTATTATCAGATGGTCGACCTCATCCGCGGCGCAGCCGCCCGCGGCCGCATTGCGGCGATGAACTTCGTCGAGTTCATGCCGGAACGCGATGTCGACGGCCTCGGCGCACTCAACTTCGCGCGGGTGATCATGACGGCACTCGGCGTGCTGACCCGGCAGGCCGCGGCGCAGCGCTGATCCCGCCCCGTCCCGGCGATCCCGGCTTTCCGGCAGGCCGGCGGCATGCCTTCGCCGCCGGCCTTTCCGCATGGACGCCCCGCCACGGCGGGGGCCGCCGTTTCTGCACTTCACCCCGGCGGCCGGAAGCGCCTAGAGTGGGCGACGAGCCGAAGGACGGAAGCCGGGCTGGCGGCATGCGCCGCCGCCCGCCCCCGCGGGACAGACAGTGCCCGCCCACGGCCCCTTCCGCTGCCGCCGCGGCAGCGGCGGGACCATGGCCCGCCCCTTCGGCCGGCAAAAGGGGGAGGGCAGGATGGATCTGCGCACGAAGCTCATCGTGAAGCCGGGCACCCGGCTGAAGCTGAAGGATGTCGATGCCGGCTTTCACGGCGATTATGCATCCTCCGAACATGCAAAGGACGATCTGGCCCGGAACGTCGCCCGCCTCGCGGAGCTGCAGCAGAAGCTCTATGGCGAAAAGAAGCACGCCTTGCTGGTGGTGCTTCAGGGCATCGACGCAGCCGGCAAGGATGGCACCTGCTGGCATGTGATGGCGGCCATGAACCCGCAGGGCACCTCCGTGAAAGGTTTCAAGCAGCCGACCGCGGAAGAGGCGCGCCATGATTTTCTGTGGCGCGTCCACCCCTTCGCGCCGGGTCTGGGGGAGGTTGCTGTCTTCAACCGCTCGCACTACGAAGACGTTCTGGTGGTGCGGGTGCACGATCTGGTGCCGAAGGCAGTCTGGTCGCAGCGCTACCAGCTGATCAACGACTTCGAAAAGATGATGACGCTGCACAACGTCACGATTCTGAAGTTCTTCCTCTATATCACGCCGGAAGAGCAGCTTGAGCGTTTCCGGCAGCGGCTCGACGATCCGGCACGGCAATGGAAGATCAGCGAGGCGGACTACAAGGAGCGCGCGTTCTGGGATCAGTATATCGAGGCCTATGAAGACATGCTGGAGAAATGCTCCACCGCTCATGCGCCCTGGTACGTAATCCCCTCCAACCACAAGTGGTTTCGCAATCTGGCCGTGTCGCATATCATCGAGAAGACGCTCGACGACATGAAACTCGCATTGCCCGCGCCGACCGTGGACCTTGAGCAGATCCGCCGCGACTACCATCAGGCAGCCGCAACGAAGGTCTGACACACACCGAACCGCCGGCCCCGGCGGGTGCCGACAGCCGCCGGGGCTCTTCCGGCGGCCGCCTCTCCTGCTGCCCGCCCCTTTTTTCCCGATACGTGACTGCGGTACCGAGACGATGGACCTTACCCTCCTTATCTTCCTTGTGGTCTACCTTGCCATGGGCCTCGGCAAGCTGCCGGGCTTCAAGGTGGACCGCACCGGGGCCGCCGTCGTCGGCGCCCTTGCCATGATGGCCGCGGGCAGCATCACCGCCAAGGCGGCGTGGGGGGCGATCGATTATCACAGCCTCGCCATGCTGTTCGGGCTGATGGTGGTTTCCGGCGCCTTCGCGGTTTCGGGGTTCTACGGGTGGACGGCGCACCGCGTCGCCAGCCTGCCGGTCAGCCCCGCCGCGCTGCTCGCGGTTCTGGTGGCGGTGGGCGGCCTGCTCTCGGCCGTGCTGACCAACGATGTGGTCGTGGTGGCGATGACGCCGCTGCTCGTCTCCGTCACGCTCGCACGCCGCCTCAACCCCGTGCCGTTCCTGCTCGCCTTCTGCTTTGCCGCCAACACCGGATCGGCGGGCACGCTGATCGGCAGCCCGCAGAACATGATCGCGGCGCAGGAGCTGGGGCTGAGCTTCACCGGCTTTCTGACTGCCGCCGGTCTGCCGGCCCTGCTGTCGCTGCCCATCGTGTGGGGCGTCATCGCCTGGCTCTATCGCGGCCGGTGGACACTGGCGCAGCAGCCGGGCGATGCCCCCCGCAGCAGCACCATGGCACCGGTGATGCTCGACAAGGGCGAAACGGCCAAGGCCCTGCTCGTGACGCTGGCGGTGGTCGTCGCCTTCGTCAGCGATGCCTGGCCGCGCGATCTGGTGGCGCTGACCGCCGCCGGCGTGCTGCTGATCAACCGGCAGATCGCCTCCAGCGACGTGCTGAAGCAGGTGGACGGCAACCTGCTGCTGCTGGTCATGGGCCTGTTCGTGGTCAATGCCGCCATGGCGGCCACCGGGCTGCCGCAGACCCTGCTGGGCGACCTGCGCGCCGCCGGCTTCGATCTCAACGACCCGATGGCGCTGTTCTTCGCCAGTGCCGTTCTCAGCAACGTGGTCGGCAACAATCCGGCGGTGATGCTGCTGGTGCCGTTTCTGGAACCGGGCGCCAACGCCAATGCGCTTGGCGCCGCGCTGGCGCTGGGCACCGGCTTTTCCAGCAACCTCATCGTATTCGGCAGCTTAGCCGGCATCATCGTGGTCGAGCAGTCGGCCGCCTGCGGCATCCGCATTTCGTTCGCCACCTTCGCCCGCGCCGGCGTGCCGGTGGCGGTGGCCTGCATGGTGCTGGCGGCGGCGTGGATCGCCATCCTCTGAGGGGGCGCCGCTGCATTCCGGTATCCCGACGCAGGCCGGAATGAATTGCCCTCAATCGCGCCGTCAAAGGGAAGGCTCTTCTTCTACAAATTGCGTTCGCTCCGCTATGAATAGAGTTCTCAACCATCGCCCATAAGCCACGCAATTCACTCGCGTGTTGGTGAACCGCGATGGTTCAAAGGTGGCAGAACAAAATGGCGAACGACAAAGAACTCGATTTCCTGTGGTTCATCCCGTCTTCGGGTGACGGCACCTATCTTGGCACCGACAAGCTGAGCCGGACCGCCGATTCGGACTATTTCGCCGAAATAGCCCGGGCGGCCGACCGGCTCGGCTATTCGGGCGTGCTGATTCCGACCGGTGTCGCCTGCGAAGAGTCGTTCGTGCTTGCCGCTAATCTGGCCGCACACACCGAGCGGCTGAAATTTCTCGTGGCGATCCGGCCGGGCACGGCCTCGCCGGCCTATTACGCCCGCCTCGCCTCCACGCTCGACCGCGTCTCACGCGGCCGTCTGCTGCTCAACATCGTGGTGGGCGGCAGTGCGCAGGAACTGGCCGGCGACGGCATCTTCCTGCCCCACGACGAGCGCTACAGCCACGCGGAAGAGTTCTTCCGCGTCTTCAACGACCTGATCGAGACCGGCCATGCCCATCTCGACGGCAAATACATTCAGGCCCATCACGCCACGCTGGGCGTGCCCCCGGTGCAGCAGCCGCGGCCGCCGCTTTATTTCGGCGGCTCGTCCGACGCCGCCATCGACTTCGCCGGCGGCCTCGTCGAGAAATATCTCACCTGGGGCGAGACCCCCGCGCAGGTGGCCGAGAAGATCGCCCGCGTGCGCCGCGCCGCCGCCAGCCGCGGCCGGCAGGTGACGTTCGGCATCCGCCTGCATTTCATCGTGCGCGAGACCGATGAGGAAGCGTGGGAAGCCGCCGACAGCCTGATTTCGCACCTCACGGATGAGACCATCGCCGCCGCGCAGGAAGTGCTGCGCGGCCAGTCGGACTCGGTCGGTCAGGCGCGCATGCTGGCGCTGCACAACGGCCGCCGCGACCGGCTGGAGGTTTCGCCCAATCTGTGGGCCGGCGTCGGGCTGGTGCGCTCGGGCGCGGGAACCGCGCTGGTCGGCTCGCCGAAAACCGTTGCCGCGCGACTGCGCGAGTACAAGGCCCTCGGCATCGACACCGTGGTGGCGTCCGGCTATCCGCATCTTGAGGAAGCCTACCGCGTGGCGGAACTGCTGTTCCCGGAACTCGGCATCGCGTCGCCGATCGGCCAGCTGCGTTCGTCGTTCGGCCAGAAGCAGGTGTTCGGCGGCGGCGGCCACGGCGGCAACGTGAAGGTCAGCGCCGCGTCCTGAGACAAAGCCCCCGGCCGGCCCCGGCACACTTGCCGCGGGCCGGCCGGGCCCGCCTTCTGCGCCACCGCCCTGCGCCCCGGCCGCGAAGCCGGAGACGCGCAGGGCGGTGCTTTTTTACAGGGGCGTATCTACAGAGGCCTGCCGCTCAGATGGCCTGATCGTGGGACGGCTTGTCCCACAGGTTGACGTGGCCTTCCACGGCATAGCGGTCGATCTCGGCCAGTTCCTCGGCCGTGAAGGCGAGGTTGTCGAGCGCGCCGACATTTTCCGTCACCTGCTCGGGCGAGCTGGCGCCGATCAGCGTGGAAGTGACCCGCGGATCGCGCAGCACCCAGGCAAGGGCAAGCTGTGCCAGAGACTGCCCGCGCCGGGCGGCGATTTCGTTCAGCGCCCGCACGCGGCCGAGGTTTTCTTCCGTGAGGTGCGAGGGCAGCAGCGAGCCGCCGCCGGGCTTGTTGACCCGCGCATCGGCCGGGATGCCGTTCAGATATTTGCCCGTGAGCAGCCCCTGCGCCAGCGCCGTGAAGGCGATGAGGCCAATGCCCGTTTCCTCCGCAGCGTCGAGCAGGTCTTCCTCGATCCAGCGATTGAACATGTTGTAGGCCGGCTGGTTGATGAGCAGCGGCACGCCGCGTTCGGCCAGCAGCCGGGCGATCTCGCGCGTCTTGCGACCGGAATAGGACGAGATGCCGACATAGAGCGCCTTGCCCTGCTCCACGGCGGTGGCCAGCGCATGGGCGGTTTCTTCCAGCGGCGTGCTGGCATCGAAGCGGTGCGAATAGAAGATGTCGACATAGTCGACCCCGAGCCGCTTCAGGCTCTGATCGAGGCTGGCGAGAATATATTTGCGCGAGCCGCCGCCCTGCCCGTAAGGCCCCGGCCACATGTCCCAGCCGGCCTTGCTGGAAATGATCAGTTCGTCGCGGTAGGCGGCAAGATCTTCCTTCAGGATGCGGCCGAAATTGAGTTCGGCGCTGCCATAGGGCGGGCCATAGTTGTTGGCCAGATCGAAGTGCGTGATGCCGAGGTCAAACGCCCGGAAGATCACCGACCGCTGGCGCTCCAGAGGAACGGTGTCGCCGAAATTGTGCCAGAGGCCGAAAGAGAGCGCCGGAAGCACGAGGCCACTGCGCCCGACGCGCCGGTAGCGGGCCTTGTCGTTGTCGTAGCGGTCAGCGGCAGCGATATAGGTCATGGTGCCAGTATCCGTGTGAGGGCCGGGCGCGGCAGGCGCCCGTGTCGGGAATGCGTCGCCGCGGGCGATGCACCGTTAAGAGCACGGCACCGCCCCGCGCGGGGCGGGACGGTGCCGGAAGAGCAAAAAAGGGCGGAAGGCCGGGCCTTCGCCGGCGGGCAGCCCCCGGCCGGGAGCCGCATCGCCGGCGGGCCGTCAGTTGACGGTCGCCTTGCGGATCCAGTCGGCGGTCACCTCGCCCTTCAGGTCGAAGCCGGGCAGCTTGCTGTTCAGCTCCTCCTCGTTCTTGATGTCGTTGTCGTTCAGGAACTTCTGGGTAATCAGCGTCGGCGGCAGCAGCACCCGGGGGTCCTTCAGCTCGCCGGTGCGGGCCAGCGCCACCGCACGCAGCGCCGCCGCGCCGGTGCCGGACGCACTGACCGCCGAGGTTGCCACCCACGGGCTGCCCGGCTCGCGGATCGCCTGAATGTCGGAGGTGGAAACATCGACGCTGTAGACCTTTACCTTGTCGGAGAGGCCGGCCTCGTCAACCGCGATCTTGGCACCGCGGGCAAATTCATCCCACGGCCCGAGGATCACGTTGATTTCCGGGTTGGCGCGCAGGGCCGCCGCGGTCTGGTTGGCGGTGGTCTGGGCCGGCGTATCGTCCACCGCGCCCCACTGGGCGAGCTGCTTCACCTTCGGATGCGCTTTCAGGAACGCCCGCCACGCCACATCGCGCTTGTCGAGCGCGGGAAAGCCCTCGACATAGATATAGCCCGCGCGGAAGTCGTCGCCGTTGTCGGCAACAGCCTGATTAAGCACCAGATCGAGCTGCTTCGATTCATCCTGATCGATGACCACCACTTCCTTCTGCGGCAGCGTCACGTTCTGGGCCACCACGGTGATGCCGGCATCGATGGCCTCCTGCACCACGTCCGAAATGGCCTCGCCCTTGCCGCCGGCCAGAATGATGCCGTCGACGCCGAGGTTGATCGCCTGACGGATCTGCTCGCGCTGTTCGTCGGGCTTCTGCCGACCCTGGAACGAGCGCAGCTCGATGCCGAGTTCGTCGGCCTGCTTCTTCACGCCCGCTTCGTAGTTCTGATAGTAGTCGCCGCCGGACAGATAGACGACGAGCGCCACGCGCACACCGCCCTTGTCGAAGGGGGCCGGGGCGCCGGCAATGCCGGCCGCGAAGGCCGCTCCGCCCGCGGAGGCGAGGAGGGTGCCGGCCAGCAGGGCGCCGGCAGCGCGCAGAAAGGCGCGACGGATCATGGGTCTGTCTCCGTAAGTCGTGCTTTAGGAACGGTTTTTGGCAACGCCTCAGCGGCTGCGCCGCGCGAGGCCGAAGGTCAGCGCAAGGGCGGCAATCAGCACCACGCCCTTGATGAAATCCTGCAGGTAATAGGGCGCGTTCAGCATGGTGAGGCCGTTGAGCAGCACGCCCACGAACACCGCGCCGACCACGGTTCCGAACACGTTGGGCCGGCTGGCCCCCAGCACCGCGTAGCCGATGAGGGAGGCCGCCACGGCATCGAGCATCAGCGAGTTGCCGGCGCTGACATCGCCGCGCCCGAGGCGGGCGGCAAGCAGGATGCCGCCGAGCGAGGCGATGAGCGACGACAGCACATAGGCCACCGTGCGATAGCGCCGGGTGGGCGCGCCGGCGAGATGGGCGGCCAGTTCCGAGCCGCCGACGGCATAGAACACCCGGCCCCAGCGCGTGCGCTCCATGATGAACCAGAACACCAGCGCCACCGCAGCGAGGATCAGCACCGGAACCGGCACGATATTCCACAGCCGCGCGCGGCCGAGCGCCAGAAACGCCGCCGGAAAGCTGCCGGTGGCCGCAGAGCCGTCGAGCAGCGCCATGCCGGGGGCGATGGAGCGGCCGCCGGTGGGGATGAGCTGCAGGCCGGCCAGCAGGAACAGCATGCCGAGCGTGGCCAGCAAATCCGGCACCCGCAGCCGCACGATCAGAAAGGCGTTCGCCAGCCCGACGAGCACGCCGATGCCGAGCGTGGCAAGAATGGCAACGGCGGCCGAGCCGTTCAGCACGATCAGCACATAGGCCACTGCCATCTGCGCCAGCGCGGCCAGCGCACCGACCGAAAGGTCGAACCCGCCGACGGCGCTGGAGATGGTGACGCCGATGCCCAGCAGGGCGACGATAGCCACCGCCTGCAGGATGCTGAAGATGTTGGCAACGCGCAGGAACGCCGGCTCCTGCGCCTGAAAGGCCACGACCATGATGGCCAGCAGCACGAACACGCCGCTGCGCACCGCCAGCGAGCGCCACGAAAACGCCGATCCGCCGGCAGCCGGCGAGGTATTGACAAGCGTGGTCATGAGCCGACCCTCGCCTCCTGTCTGATGGTCCCGGAAAGAGCGGCGGCCGGAGCGTGGCCGTCGGAAACGAGGCGGTGGGCATCGAGGGTGACGATCCGGTCGCCGACCTCCAGCGCCTCCTCGAAATCGCTGACGAACACCAGTGTCGCCCGGTCGGCCGAGCGGGCGCGCAGCGCGGCGATGATGTCTTCGCGCGCGCCCACATCCACACCCTGAAACGGCTCGTCGAGCAGCAGCACCCGGGCCGGCTCGGCATGCCAGCGCGCCAGCACGACCTTCTGCTGGTTGCCGCCGGAAAGCGCGCTCACCGACTGCGCCGCGCCCTGCGCCTTGATGCCGAAATCGCGGATGCCCGCTGCGCCGGCGCGCGCCTCGCGCCGCACCGGCAGCAGCCCTCCGGCCGACCACTGCGGCAGAAAGGGAAAGCTGATGGCCCCGGCGATGGTGGAAAACGGCAGGCTGGCGGGAAAGAACGTCGTCCGCCAGCGATCCTCGCCGGCATAAAACACGCCGGCCCGGATGGAGCGGGCCGGATCGCGCGGCACGAAGGGAACGCCGCCAATGCTGATCGCGCCGTGCTCCAGCGGCCAGATGCCGAAGATGCCGCCGGCGAGCGTGGTTTTGCCGGCGCCGAGCGGGCCGGTTACGGCGACGATCTCGCCCTTCTCGGCCGTCAGGTCGAACGGCTCGCCGCCCCGCGGCAGCCGCGCGCCGCGAAGCTGGAAGAACGGCTGCGCCGTTCTGGCCGCGGCCCCGCGGCTCGTACGCACGACGGGACGACCGATCATCGCTTCCACGGCGGCATCGTGATCGATCGGCGGGGCGAAATGCGCCGCAACGCGCCCGTCGCGCAAGACGACGACGCGGGTGGCAAGGCGCGAGAGATCCGACAATTTATGCGAGATGTAGATGATCGCCACGCCATCGGCGCGCAGGGCTTCGATCAGCGCGAAGAGCCGTTCCGCCTCGGTGCGCGACAGGCTGGCGGTGGGTTCGTCGAAGATCATCACCCGCGGGCGGGTGGCCAGTGCGCGGGCAATGGCCACCAGCTGCCGGTCGGCCAGAGACAGGCTGTCGAGCCGGGCGCCGGGATCGACCGTAAGCCCAACCCGCGCCGCGCGCTGCAGCGCCTCTGCCCGAACCGCCCGCGCCGAGAGCACCAGAGGGGCCCGGCCGGTGCAATAGAGATCGAGCAGCAGGTTGTCGGCGACACTGAGCGAGGGCACGCCGATGTCGGCCACGGACTGATGGACGGCAACGATGCCGGCAGCCTCCGCCGCGGCCGGCCCGTCGAACGAAACCGCCTCGCCCGACAGCGAAAGGCTGCCGCCGTCGGCGCGTTCGACGCCCGAAATGATCTTGACCAGCGTGGACTTGCCCGCGCCGTTCGCGCCCATCAGCGCCAGCACCTCGCCCGCCCCGACGTCGAGATCGACGCCCGCCAGCGCGCGCGTCGCACCATAGGTTTTGGTAATGGCCCTGAGTTTCAGCACGGAACCGCCTGCCTGATCGTCAATCGCAAGGCCGGCCCGCCGCAATCGGGTGTGCAGCGGTCGCCGGCCCGCCTACTCTAGGCGAGCGGCACGACGACACGAGGTATTTTATCTACAATATCGCTGTATTAAATAGATAATAATTGCCGCCACAGCGCACGCACCGCCTGCTGCGGGGCGCGAATCGTCGCCGGGGCGGGTTCAATGGTCCTATGATGGCGCCCCGCCCGGTGCCCCCTGCCGGGCCGTTCCGCGAGAAGAGCCCGGCCATGAATCACAGCATCGACCACGGCGCGATGGCGGTGGCGGGCTACGCCCGGCCATGGCACACGACGGCCGGCCGGCCCGTGACGCTGCACCTTTCGGCCGCAGAGGCCGCCTGCGATGTCCGCGTGGTCCGCCTCGATACGCCGGCGGCCGAGCCGCAGCACTGGCCCGTGTCGCTGCTGGAACCGCCGGCGCACCGCAGCTTCGAGCAGGGCTCATACCTGCGGGTCTGCGGGCCGTCGCTCGCCCGCGCGGCCCCGGTCACAGGGATCGGCTTCGAACTGCTGCTGACGCACAACGACGGCGAGCGGGTGATTGCCGCAAGCGACGGCTTTCGCCTGTCGCTTGCCGATGGCCGGCTGGCGCTCCGGCTCGCCGGCAGCCCGGTGGCGCTGCCGCAGGCGGCACTGCCGGTCCGCACATGGATGACCGTGCGGCTGGCGCAGGCCGGCGAGGGCGTGGAGCTTTGCGTCGAAGGGCACGATCCGCTCGCCCCCTTCCGGCTGCACTGCACAGCCGGCCAGCACTGGCAGCCGCCGGCCACCGGCCTCACGCTCGGCACCGGTCTTGCAGCCGACACGCCCGCGCTCAACGCCCGCTTCGCGGCCCCGGTTCTGGAAACCGGCAGCGGCCGGCTGAGCTGGCAGTTCCCCACGCTGGTGCCGGATGGCCCCATGCCGGCCCGCGAAGTGCCCGGCGTGACCATGGAGGCGGTCAACCAGCCGACGTTCTGCGTCACCTCGCGCCGCTTCGACGGGTCCGGCTACGATCCGCGCCTGCTGCCGCATCACTACGATGCCGTCCACTGCCACGACGACGACATGGGCCCGCTCGACTGGCCGGCCTCGTTCTCAACCTCCATCCCCCCGGACGCCCCGGCCGGCATCTATGCCTTCGAGGTGCGGCAGGGCGCGGTGTGCGAGCCCGTCGTGTTCTTCGTGGAATCGACGGCCGCCACCGCACCGCTCCTCTTCCTCGTGCCCACGGCGACCTATCTCGCCTATGCCGACGAGCGGCTGCCAGAGGACCATTTCCCGTGGGTGTGCGAGGATCGCGGACAGCGCTTTGCCGCCGATAACAACCTGCGTTCGCTCTATGATTTCCACAGCGACCACTCGGGCGTGTCCATCACCTCATGGCGCCGGCCGAAGGCCACGCTGCGGCCGGATTACCGCTATCCGCTGTGCGGCGCCCCGCACAACCTGCCGGTCGACCTGCATTTCCTGCGCTTCTGCCACCGCCATGGCATCGCGTTCGATCTCATCACCGATCACGGCCTGCATGCGCGCGGCGCAGCGGCGCTGGAGGGACATGCCGCGGTGATGACCGGCAGCCACCCCGAATATATGTCGGCGGACATGGAGGCGGCGCTGCGCGGCTTTGCGGCGGGCGGCGGCAGCCTTGCCTATCTGGGCGGCAACGGCTTTGCCGCCCGCGTGGCGTTTCGCGGCGACCTGATGGAACTGCGCCGTTCGCCGCTGGAGGTGGGCCGCACATGGGACGGGCCGGTCAGCGAGCAGGTGCTGGCGCTCACCAACGAGCCCGGCGGGTTTCTGCGCAACGCCGGGCGCGGCGAATTCTCGCTGATCGGCGGTGCCATGTCGCTGATGGGGTTTGAGCGGGCCCACCCCTTCACCCGCACGCCGCGCAGCCACGAAGCCGATGTCGGCTGGCTGTTCGAAGGCGTCGGCAGCGAGAGCTTCGGCCATGACGGCATCGTGCTGGGCGGCGCGGCCGGTTATGAGGTCGATGCCACCGACCCGCATCTCGGCACCGCACCCGACACCGTCGTCGTGGCACGGGCAGCCGGCTTCCCGGCCGCCTTCGCCGACGATGCCGCGCGCTGGTATGCCGGCGGCGAGGACGAACGCGCCCGGCGGCGCTGCGCCGAGATGACGGTGCGCCGCCTGAAGGCCGGCGGCTGGATCTTCTCCGCCAGTTCCGTCGCCTTTCTGGGGGCCCTGCCCGATGACGGCATGAACGATGTCGGCCGAATCACGCTCAATCTGCTGCGGCGGATTGCGGCCCTGCCCGCCTCCCCGGCCTGAGAGGCCGCCCCGGATGCCGTGGCATCCGGCGGTGCGGAGAACGCAACATTGTGAACCGATGCAACTGCAACGATCACACGTCAGGCAACGAATTCCTTTCATAAACAAGCTCTTGACCTGCCTTGTCGGAGATTGCCCCGCACAGCCGATGCCCGTCAGGCACGGTTGACCGCAGGCCATTCTGCCTCAAATATGCCTAGGCATATGAATTAAGCATCCGGCTGCCGCAGAAGCCCCCCGATCTGTCGCCGCCGGATAGTGCTGCGTGGAGCAAACGCACCATGGCCGACCGTTTCAGCCTCTGCGGAAAGACCGCCCTCGTCACCGGTGCCAGCCGCGGCATCGGGCGCGCCATTGCCGGCGCGCTGGCGCAGGCCGGTGCCGACGTGGCGGTGACCGCCCGTCGCCGCGACGATCTCGATGCCGTCGTGGCCGAGATCACCGCCGCCGGTGTGCGGGCCCATGCGGTTGCCATGGATGTGCAGTCGGTGGCCGCCTGCCGGGCCGGCGTGGCAGAAGCGGCGGCGCACTTCGGCGGCATCGACGTGCTGTTCAACAACGCCGGCATGGAGCAGGTCTGCCCCTCCCTCGACGTGGAGGAGGACCTGTGGGACCGCATCGCCGACACCAACCTCAAGGGCGCGTTCTTCTGCGCTCAGGCGGCGGCGCGCACCATGCGGCTCGATGACAGGAAGAGCGGCAGCATCGTCAACCTGTGCTCGCTCACCTCGTTCGTGGGCGTGGCGACGGCCGCGCCCTACACGGCCTCCAAGTCCGGCCTGCTCGGCCTGACGCGGGCGCTTTCCACCGAGTGGGCGCCGTTCGGCATCCGCGTCAACGCCATTGCGCCGGGCTATTTCCGCACCGCGCTCACCGACGTGTTCTACCGCAGCGACGACTGGCAGCAGGCCATGGTGGCCAGGATTCCGCAGGGCCGGTTCGGCACGCTGGACGATCTCGCCGGCGCCGCCGTGTTTCTGGCCAGCGATGCCTCGGCCTATATCACCGGCCAGTGTCTTGCCGTCGACGGCGGCTACCTCGCCGCGCTCTGACCCCCTTTTTCCCGCTCACGACCATCCAGAGACCGAACATGTCTGACGTTTCGTTTCACGATCTTTCCCGGCTCGACGAAGCTGCGCGGGCAGCCCTGATGAAGCGGTCCGAGACCGATCTTTCGGGCTTCATCGAAAAGGTGCAGCCGATCATCGAGGCCGTCCGCACCGAAGGCGATGCCGCGCTGCTGCGCTTTGCCCGCGATCTCGACAAGGCGGACGTGAAGCCCGGCGGCCTGAAGGTGAGCGAGGCGGAATTCGACGCCGCCTTCCGGGCCGTCGACGACGAACTGGTGGAGGCGATCCGCTTCGGCGTGGAGAACATCCGCGTGTTCCACGAGGAGCAGAAGCCGGAGCCGATGTGGCTGAAGGAGATCCGCCCCGGCGGCTTCGCCGGCGACCGCTTCACCCCCATCCGCTCCGTGGCGCTCTATATTCCGCGCGGCAAGGGTGCCTTTCCCTCCGTCACCATGATGACGGCGGTGCCCGCCGTTGTGGCCGGGGTGCCGGAACTGGCCATCGTCACGCCGCCGACGCCGGACGGCTCGGTCGATGCCGCGACGCTGGTTGCCGCGCGCATTGCCGGGGTTGAAACCGTCTACAAGTGCGGCGGCGCGCAGGCCGTGGCGGCGGTGGCCTATGGCACCGAAACCGTGAAGCCGGCGCTGAAGATCGTCGGCCCCGGCAGCCCGTGGGTGGTGGCCGCCAAGCGCGTGCTGGCGGGCGTGATCGATCCCGGCCTTCCGGCCGGCCCGTCCGAAGCCGTCATCATGGCCGACGACACCGTGCCCGGCGGCCTCGCCGCGCTCGACCTGCTGATCGAGGCCGAGCACGGGCCGGATTCCTCGGCCTATCTCGTCACCCACAGCCGCCGCGTGGCCGAAGAGGCGCTGGCCGCGCTGCCGCAGCACTGGGCGCAGATGACCGAACAGCGCGTCGGCTTCTCCCGCACCGTGCTCGGCGGGCGCTGCGGCGGCATCGTGCTCACGCCGTCGATCGAGGAAAGCTATCGCTTCGTCAACGACTACGCGCCGGAGCATCTGGAGATCCTCTCCACCGATCCGTTCAGCCACCTCGGCCGCATTACCGAGGCGTCCGAAATTCTGATGGGACCTTATACGCCCTGCTCGATCGCCAATTTCGGCCTTGGCCCGAATGCGGTCCTTCCGACCAGCCGCGGCGCCCGCACCTACGGGCCGCTGTCGGTGACGGATTTCTGCAAGCGCGCCTCCATCGGCTACGTCACCGCGGGCGCCTATCCGGAATTCGCCCGTCATGCCCGCACGCTGGCGAAGTACGAGGGCTTTTCCTCGCACTACAACGCCGTGTCGGACATGCGCACCCCCTATATCAAGGGCTGAGGACGGGGCGATGCAGGCGGTCAGGCTTCACGGCATCAGGGCGCTCGCCGTTGATGAGGTGCCCGCCCCCGCCCGGCCGGGGCCGGGCGAGGTTCTGGTGCGCGTCAGCGCCGCCGGCATCTGCGGTTCCGACGTGCACAACTACCTCACCGGCCAGTGGCTGAGCGGCCCGCCGCGGGTCGCCGGCCACGAGTTCTGCGGCGTGGCGGAAGCGACGGGTGAAGGCGTTTCCCATGTGGCCGCAGGCGATCTGGTGGTGGCGGATTCCCGCTTCTACTGCGGCACCTGCGAAGCCTGCCGCGCCGGCCGGCACAACATCTGCAGCCATCTGGGCTTCGTGGGCGAAGCCTGCGACGGCGGCTTTGCCGGACATGTGGTGCTGCCGGCCCGGCTGGTCTTTGCCGCCGTTCCCGGCACCGATCCGCGCATTGCCGCCATGAGCGAGCCGATGGCGGTGGCGCTGCATGCCGTCCGCCGGCTGAAGGCACCCGCCGGCCGGCCGGTTCTGGTGGCCGGCTGTGGCATCATCGGGGCGCTCACCGCGCTTCTGCTGACGCAGCAGCACGACGGCCCGGTGCTGGTGGCCGACCGCAATGCAGCCCGCGCCGCCCGCGTGGCGGCGGCATCGGGCGCGGCGGTCACCGCAACCGATGCGGAAGCGCTGCGGCAGATCGCCCATGCGGTGGATGCCACCGGCAGCACCGCCCTGATCGGCCATCTGGTGCAGGCCATGGCCGGCGGCGGCACGCTGGTGCTGGTCGGCATCGCCCACGGCCGGCTCGATATCGATCCGAACCTGATCGTGGAGAAGGAGATGGCCGTGCTCGGCAGCCATGCCTTCAGCACCGCGGATCTGGAAGACGCCATCCCGCTTGCCGCCCGCCATGCCGGCGTGCTCGCCGGCTGGATCGACCGCGTTTATCCGCTGGCGGAGGCCCCGGCGGCCTATGAGCGGATGATTTCCGGCACCGCGGAAGGCCTCAAGGCCATTCTGCAACCGGGCGGAGCAACGGACGAGAGCCCATGACCACAGCGACCGCTGCCACCGCCAGCCGCACCGCCCTCATCCGCCAGCGGGCACAGAACGACCCCGCAGAGGCCTGCCGGATGATCGGCACGCTTCTGGCCGGGCTGTTCGCCATCGAGCCGCAGCACATCGCGCTCAACCGCGACCAGTACAGCCTCAATTCGCTGAACGGCTTCTTTTCCGCCGGCGGCGAAGACTTCTTCTTCAAGTTCCATCAGGAGGAAGGCGAGGAGGACATGTCGGGCGAATATTACCGCGCCGACATTCTGGCCGGCGCCGGCCTGCCGGTGGATCTGCCGGTGTTCAAGTCGACGCTGCCGGGCGAACAGATTCTGGTCTACCGCCGCCGCACCGATCCGCGCTTTTCCGACGTGCTGCGCGCACTGGACGAGGCGCCGGACCCGGCCATGGAAGACCGAGCCGTCGCCGCGGAGGCGGCGCTGAGCCGGCAGATTGCCGCCGTCTGCCATCGCAGCCTGCATGCGGTCACCGCCGGGCAGGTCGCGGCCGAGCCGATCCACCGCCTGTTCTGGGAGCGCATGGTCGATCCCGTGACCCGCCATCCGCCCGGCGGCCGGCTCGCCCGTTTCTATCTCGGCCAGACCTTCGCCTTTCCCGGCGTAACCCTGCCATGGGAAACGCTGTCGCGCCTGAAATGGCGCATCAACGGCCGGCTTTATGACAGCACGCTGGGCGATCTGTTCGCAGCCGCCATCCATCGCCTGTCGCCGGCCGCGCTGGCCGATGCCGGCGGCGTGATTGCCCATGGCGACGCCCACAACGCCAATGTGTGGTTTACGCAGCACGCGGAGCGGGCGGAGCTGACCTTCTTCGACCCCGCTTTTGCCGGCCAGCATGTGCCTTCGCTGCTGGCGGAGGTGAAGGCCACCTTCCACAACTGCCTTGCGCATCCGCTGTGGCTCTATGAGCCGGCTCTGGCGGCCGAACGTTTCCGCGCCCGCGCCACCGTCAGCGGCGACACGCTGGTGGTGGAAACCGACTGGCAGCCGACGGTGCTGCGCCGCCGCCTGCTGGCGGTGAAGGCCACGGAAATCTGGCGGCCGCTGCTGGCCGATCTGCATCGCCGCAGCCTGCTGCCGGCGGACTGGGAACGGGTCATCCGCCTGGCTCTGTTCCTGTGCCCCACACTGGTCATGAACCTGCGCGCCGATGGCGGACCGAACGGACACAATCCGGTGTCCTCGCTGATCGGTTTTTCCACCGCCGTCATGGCCGGATCGCCGCCGCGCAGCGGCGAGGATGTTATGACCGGCTTCTTCCACAGCATCGACCCCGCCCACGCGCCGTCGTGACGAGCCGGCGCACACTTTCTGCCCACGATGACAAAAGCGCCATTGCGCAAACAGCGTGATTAAACCTATACATATACAGGCTCCGCGGGATCAATAATCAGAACAGGCCCGCAAGATCGTGCCATTATCGCGCGGGCTGCACCGTCGGTGCCCGCCGCATCTGTCCAGAGGAAGGATATCCATGTTCCGCTCCATGATTTCCCGCCGCGCCTGCCTGCTTGCCATGGCAGGGGCACTCGCCGCCGGAACCATGCTGCAGGCGCCCGCTGTGCGGGCGCAGGAAGCGCTGCCCGCCAAGCCGGAAGCCGGTGCGTTCAAGCTCGGCATCGAGCCGTGGCTGGGCTACGGCCTGTGGCACGTGGCCGCCAAGAAGGACCTCTTCGCCAAAGAGGGCCTGAGCGACGTGGAAATCGTCAACTTCACCGAAGACAAGGATCTGAACGCGGCGCTCGCCAGCGGCCAGCTGGATGCCGCCACCATCGCCACCCACACCGCGATGGGCATGGTGCAGGCCGGCCTGCCGGTCAAGATCGTCATGCTGCTGGACTTCAGCCTCAGCGCCGACGCCATTCTGGCCGGCAAGGACATCAAGTCCATCGCCGATCTGAAGGGCAAGGAAGTCGCCTTCGAGGAAGGCACCACCAGCGACATTCTGCTGAACTATGCGCTCTCCAGCAACGGCATGACCATCGACGACATCGTGCGCGTGCCGATGCCGGCGGCCGATGCGGGCACGGCGCTGATCGCCGGCCGCGTGCCGGTGGCGGTCACCTATGAGCCCTACATCTCGTCGGCCCGGGCGCAGGACCCCAATGTCAGCCTGCTGTTCACCGCCGGCGTCGATCCCGGCCTCGTCTCCGACGTGCTGATCGTGCGCGACGAAGTGCTGAAGGAGAAGCCCGGTCAGGTGGTGGCCATGCTGAAGGCATGGGACGCCGCGCTGGCCGACTATCGCAAGAACACCGCCGAAGACCGCGCCATCATCGCCGAGGCGGTGGGCGCGAAGCCGGAAGAACTGACCACCGCGTTCTACGGCGTGCAGTATTATTCCGTCGGCGAGGCCGCGGCCGCCTTCAAGGGCGACTTCTCCGGGAAGACGTTCGGCGACGTGCTGGCCGCGGCCAAGAAGGCCGGCCTCGTGAAGAAAGACATCACGCCGGAAAGCGTGATCGACCCGGCCTTCGCCGCCGCTGCCGCGAAGTAAGATCCGCCGGCCGCGCCGCCGCCCGGTGCGGGCGATGCGGCGCGGCCGGCCCCCTGTCGGGTCGGGCCTTCGCCCGCTGCCGCCGCACCGGGCCCGAACGCGAGGTCCGGCGGCCTGCCTGCCGACCCTCCTCCGCCTTCAGCGCTCTTCGGAACCGGCGTGCCATGACGCCGGCGCGCGGCCCGCAAAAGCCGCCCGCCCGGCCTTCGCGGCGTTGCGCCATTCCGCTCCACCGGAGTTCAGCATGACCGGTTCCCCGCAAACCCCATCCGCGCCGCCGGCCGCCCGTGGCGGCGTGGGCCGTGCGCCGGGCCTGTTCCGCATCGGGGCCGGCCTTGGCAGCGGGCCTTTCGTCTTCATCGCGCTGGCGGTGTTTCTGGCCCTGCTGGCGCTGTGGTGGGCCGTCACGGCCTCCGGCCTCGTCAAGCCGATCTTCCTGCCCGGCCCCGACGCCGTCTGGCTGCGGCTGGTGGAACTGGCCACCGACGGCACGCTGTGGGCCGATGCCGGCATCAGCCTCTATCGCATGATGGTGGGCTTCGCGATCGCCTCCGCCATGGCGATCCCCATCGGCATCATGATCGGCTGCTTCCGCGTGTGGGAAGCCAGCATCGAGCCGCTGGTCGACTTCGTGCGCTACATGCCGGTTGTGGCCTTCGTGCCGCTCACCATCCTGTGGGCCGGCACCAGCGATACGCAGAAATTCGTCATCATCTGGATCGGCACCTTCTTCCAGCAGGTGCTGATGGTGATGGACAACGTGAAGCGCGTGCCGCCCGATTTCGTCGGCCTCGGCCGCACGCTCGGCCTCTCCGAAGCCCGCATCGTGCGCCGCATCGTGCTGCCCTCCGCCCTGCCCGGCATCTGGGATACGCTGCGCATCAGCCTCGGCTGGGCGTGGACCTGGCTGGTGCTGGCCGAGCTGGTGGCCGCCACATCCGGCCTCGGCTACCGTATCGTGGTCTCGCAGCGCTATTTCCAGACCCAGACCATCATCGGCTACATCCTGCTGCTCGGCGTGCTGGGCCTGATCACCGACCAGAGCATGAAGGCTCTGGAGCGCGTGCTGTTCCGTTACAATTCGCGAGGCTGACATGGGCGAGCCGAAACTGCACATTGCCGGCCTCAGCAAGTGGTTTCCCGGCAAGAAGGGCCCGATAAGGGCGCTGAGCGACATCAACCTCGATCTCGCCGATAACGAGTTCGTTTCCCTCGTCGGCGCCTCCGGCTGCGGCAAGAGCACGCTGCTGTCGATCGTGGCCGGGCTGCAGAGCTTCAGCGAGGGTGTGCTGCTGACCGATGGCCGCCCCATCGTGGGGCCGGGGCTGGATCGCGGCGTGGTGTTCCAGTCCTACACCCTGCTGCCGTGGCTGACTGCGCAGCAGAACGTGGAGTTTGCGCTGCGCGCCGCCGGCATGAGCGCGGCGGAATGCCGGGACGTGGCCCGCGCCCACATCGAACTCGTCAAGCTCGGCCGCTTTGCCGACGCCTATCCCGCGCAGCTTTCCGGCGGCATGAAGCAGCGCGTCGCCATCGCCCGGGCGCTTTCCTACCGCCCGCGCATGTTGCTGATGGACGAGCCGTTCGGCGCCCTCGATGCCCTGACGCGCCGCCAGATGCAGGATCTGCTGACGCAGATCTGGGAGGAACACCGGCTGACGGTGCTGTTCGTGACCCACGACGTGGAAGAGGCCGTCTATCTCTCCGACAGGATTGTGGCGATGAGCCTCAATCCGGGGCGCATCAGCGCCACCTTCCACGTCGGCCTCGCCCGCCCGCGCACGCAGGACACCATCTCCACCGCGGATTTCATCGCCCTGCAGCGCGATGTTCTGGCGGCCATTCAGGCGGGCTCCGAACCCGATCCCGCCTGAGGCACGGGGGCGGCGGCCCGCGGCGGCCGCTGCCGGGCCGGTCGCTCAGAACTGAAAATTGATACCGCTGTAGATGTTCCACTTCTGCTGGTTGCTGCCGCCGGTCGCGACCGCATATTGCGGCTCGACGAACAGATTGGCCACGACGTCGTGCATCCGCAGAACCTTGCCGAGGCCGAACCCCACCGGCATGGTATAGGCGCCGTTTTCAAAATTGGCGGTCCAGATGCCGGTTGAGCGCAGATACCAGCCTTCCCCGAGCTGATAGAACACGAAGGGCTGGAATGCGCCGGCGTTGACATCCGGCTGGCTGCCATTGCCGCCGACGCTCGCCTGCCAGGTCAGCAGATAGCCCCACTGGATCTTCCGGCTCGCGGCATTGAACAGGACGTTGGCGAAGCCGAGCGACCATTTCTCGCTGCCGGTATCCGCCGAACCCGAGGTCGGTGCCGTCACCTGCGGGCCGAGGCCGAAGCTGATATCCCGGTTGCCGGTATCGAACAGATACGTGGCAAAGACATTCAGGTCGCCAATACCGGTCACATGCCCGTCGGTGGCTGTCGGCACCGTGTTGACGGGCAGCGACGCGCGCATCAGCCACTGGCTGTCGAACACCTTGAACGGCTGAGCATAGCGCAGGATGAACTGGTCGGCATCGGCGTGCGAACCGGTCAGGTCGCCCGTGTAGTAGTTCTGGAAATTCAGCGCTTTCAGATCGGCCAGCGGATTGTTCGCCTGTGCGTCTTCCCGGCTCTGCGCAAGGGCCTGAGACGGCATATACACGCCCGCCGCGACAAGAATTGCTCCAGCCAATCGACGAATCATCGTTTTCATAAACTCGCTCTGCATCGCATTCCGGCCAAATGAGCGCGTGTCCGGCTACACCTGATATTATGTGTTCCGGGTATTGTTTTATTGATGTTCTACGTTTACTATAAATTTATCCGAACAGGCTCGGATAAGCCTTATCATTTGGCGTCAGGCTGCCGGCTCACGGCAAAATTGAGCCCGTGCGGTCGCCACTGAGACGGGCGCAGACGACAAGAAGCTGACGATACGAAGCGATGGAACCGCAGACCCTCTCCAGCCGGCCAGCCGGACGCAGGCCATGAAGCAGAACGGGCGGGTGCCCCTGATCCGGGCGCGCGGCTATGGACGGCTGCCGCAGATTCTGGAGGAGCGCGCCGGCGAGGAAGCCGTGCTGAAGGCGCTGAAGGGCGAGGGCCTTCCCATCGCCATGCGCGATCTCGGCGGCATGCCGATACCCGCGCATGCTCTGGTCGGCCTGTTCGCGCGCGCCGGCGCGCTGGCGCACGAGCGCACGCTCGGCTTGCAGGTCGGCGCGCGCATGTCCTATTCCGGCTACGGTCCGTGGGCCATTCAGGCCTCGTCCGCCGCAACGCTCGGCGCCGCGATCCAGCGCCTCAACCGCACCAGCGGGCAGCATCAGGCATCCGGGCTGCGGTTCACGCTGGAACGGGAGGGCGCGCGGTGGCTGTGGCGGATCGCGCGGCCCGGCTTTCTTGCCGGCAGCATCTGCTACACGGATCACGAGATCGTGCCCATGATCAGCTTCGCCCGGCTGTTTCTGGGTTCGGCGTGGCTGCCGGACTGGGTTGAGGTGGATTACCCGCGCGATGAAAACGCCGCGCTGCTGGAGCGGGCGCTCGGCGCGCCGGTCCTGTTCGGGCGCCGGGCCGTGGGCCTGCCTTTCACCCGCGATCAGCTGCACCGGAACCGGGAAGAAAGCGACAGCCCGGAGGGGGCCGCCGTTCTGCCGGCGCGCAACATTTATGACGACGTGCTGCTGCCGGCTGCGCCCGAGCCGGTCCGGTCGTTTTCGTCGATCGTGGCGCTGCGGCTGATCGACGGCGAACACGATCTTGCCGGCGCCGCCCGGCTCGCCGGCATCGGCACGCAGGGTCTGCAGCGCCAGTTGCGGACCGCAGGCTATACCTATCGGGATATTCTGGAAATCGCGCGCCGGAAACGGGCCGTCTTCCTGCTGACAAAGACAGAACTGGCGGTCTCCGATATCGCCGTCGCGCTCGGCTACGAGGACCATCCCAACTTCACGCGGGCCTTCGTGCGCTGGATGGAGTGCTCACCCTCGGCGTTCCGCCAGCGCCACGCCCTCGCCCGGCGCCAAGATGACAGCCGCACCGGCAGCGGCGACTGAAGCCGCGCGACAGGAAAGGGCGGGCCTTTCTGCAAAGGCCCGACGGCTTCCGGACTGTTGGCCCACGCCGGAAGCACCCCTTCCCTGCCTGCAGACCGGCGAACCGGCCTGCGTGCGCGGTCTCCCCCACCCCTGCAGGCCCCCGTCCTGCAAGAGGTCTCATCACGCGGTCATCTATCGGGGCAGATGACCGGACGCGGGCGCCCGGTCACCCGAAGGTGTCAGTCCTTCACTTCCACAACCGCCGGCACCGGCCAGGAGGTCGGATCGGACAGGATGCGGATCGTCGCATCGGCCGGCGCATAGGACCGCGGGATCAGGTAGAACAGCCCTTTGGGCGCCGGCAGCCAGTTGGATTCCAGCGCCTTGCCGGGGCTTTCCGCCTGAATGTAGATCGTGAAGGATCCGTCCGGGTTCTTCTTCAGGTCGGGCGTGTCGCTGCCAATCATATAGCGGTTCAGAGAATTCTCGACCGTATAATTGTTCTTGGCATCGTACATCGTCAGAGACCAGAAGCCCGGCTCGATATAGGGCAGCCCTTCCTTATAGGTAATCGTGTATTTCTTATCCCCGGTCAGCGGCCTTGCATTGGAGTCGACGATATACTGGAAGTAGACCGCTTCGAACGGCGTGTTGGCCGTCAGTCCGATGCGGGCAATCTTCGCACGGGTCATGTAGTCGGTCTGGGAATCGCCGATCGTGGCGGGCGGGATGTAAGCCCCCTGATAGAACCAGCCGAACGGCAGGTCGCTCAGGATCGGCGCAATGTTCGTGGCGGCCTTGGTCATGGCCTCCAGCACCTTCGGGTCCACTCTGGTGCGGTCCCACTTGCGGCCGAGTTCGATCCCCAGCGGCTTGAAGCTCGGCAGCAGGGCGGCGATCTGAGAGTCCGGCGGCGGATTCTCGTTCATCGCATCGGAGAGGATTTCCCAGAACTGCAGCGGATCCTTGAAGTCGAGCGCGCTGACGGGCAGGCCCGGATCGGAGACCACCGGCGCCGGATAGTTATAGGCCGGCAGCTTGAGCGGCGTGCCGCCGGTGTAGGCGGAAAGGCCGGTGGTGCGGATTTCTTCCAGCACCTTGCGCGCGGTATCGAGAACGACCTTGCCATCCTTGTAGAGGTGGACGCGCGGCTGCAGCAGAATCCAGCGTGTCGGCGCGTCGATCCGGGTCACGCCTTCCGGCAGCGTGCCGGTCCAGCCCGGGCCGACCAGCGCAAACTTGCCGCCCTTGTAGCCGGTCGCCTTGCCGCCGACATAGGCAAAGGCATTGGTATACATGTCGACAATCTCAACCATGTAGTAGAGATTGTCGGAATCCGGGACGGTCAGAATGACCGGCTCCGGCCCGAGGTCCATAAAGCCGAAGCCGTAAACCGTGTTCACATTCGGCGTGACATAACCGGCTTCCTTCGACAGGGCCGGCGTCGAAATGTTCTCCATGCGCCAGATATTGTTGGGGCTGGACTTGGCATGCGGACCGACGGCATCGTTATGCCGCAGGTTGTACATGGTCACCAGCGGCGCACCCCAGTTGGCGGTCTGCAGGGCAAGGCTGTAGGCCCATTCTGCCTGCGCGGTCAGCTGCGCCGGGGTAAGCTGCGTCTGCTTGACGCCCGCGCTCGCGTCGCCCTCCTGCGCAACGGCAGGCATCGCCATCACGGCAAGCATTCCCGCCGATGCGAGAAGCACCGACCGCCAATTTGCCTTACGGTCATCCGTCTGCTTGGTCATAGCGTCTCTGATCCTTCGCGTATGCCGTCTTCATCCGGAGCGCAAATCTCGTGAGAGTTCGCGCACAGTAGAACTCATTCATCGCAGCTGCACATGAACCTGCGGATGCGCAGTTATGGCCATTTTCAGCTTGCTTATTGTGTCTACCAGACAGGTAAACCGGCCGGACGCTCAGGCGTCCGCCCCGCGAATTAGGTTGCGATGCATTCTGCGAATGGATACTAAGCGGCCCGCCCCGAAGCCGTTTATCATTAGGCGTCAGCGCAATACCGATTGC
>NZ_DAISHT010000001.1:68025-69212 GCF_036822375.1 Pseudoxanthobacter sp.
GGCGAAAGACGGGCTGCAGCGAAAGACAGGCCGGGAGGACGAGAAAGCAGAGACAGGACGCCGGGCGCCCTGCCGTGTCAGGCGGCGGCGTGTCAGACAGCCGCGGCCTGCACGCGCCGCAGGAAAGGCAGCAGGGCGTCGTCGAAGGCCTTCGGCTCCTCATAGAACGGCATGTGACTGGAGTGCTCGAAAATCACCAGTTCGGCATGCGGCAGGCGCGCCCGCATCTTTTCCGCGCAGGCCGGCGTGTGGGCATCGTAGCGGCCGACCATGATCTGCACCGGAACCCGGATGCGGTGCAGGTCGGCAAGCCGGCTCCAGTGCTTCAGCGTGCCGGTCGACAGAAAGGTGTTCGGGCCCCGCATCGCCTCATAGGGCGCCCTGTTCCACGCACGCAGGGAGCGTTCCAGCGGCCGGGGTGCGCGCTTGAGGCGGCAGACGTGGCGATAGGTCAGCAGCGTGATCGCCGCCATATATTCCGGATGGTCGAACTCACCGGCCGCCTCATAGGCCGCCATCATGGTCACGGTCTGCTCGCCCAGCGGCAGGCGCAGGCGTGCCAGTTCCTGCCCGAGGTGCGGCAGGTCGGCCGCTGTGTTCTCCAGCACCAGCGCGCGCACGGCCTGCGGATGCGTGAGCGCATATTCGATGGCCAGCCACCCGCCCCACGAGTGACCGAGCACGACCATCTGCTGAAGCCCCAGCGCGACGCGCACAGCCTCGATCTGGCGCACAGAGCCTTCCAGCGACCAGAAGGCCGGGTCCGCCGGCCGGTCGGAAGCGCCGCAGCCCAGCGCATCGAAGGTCACGACCCGCAGGCCGTGACCGGCCAGAAAGGAATGGGCAGCGCGCAGATAATCGCACGGCAGGCCCGGCCCGCCGGCAAGGCACAGCACGGCATCCGGCCCGCTGCCGAAGGAATAAGTGGCCACGCGGTGGCCACCGACATCCACGGCAAGGGTCTCGTCCGGCTCTCGCTCATTCCACATCGCAGATCTCCGGGTTCCGGGTCAGAGGACTTGAGGGCGACAACAGTGGCACCGGTCCGTGCCCGTTCGATGGCAGCGCTGCCGCGACCGGCCGGATTCCGGCCGCCGGTCGCCCCGCTTGCAATGCAAGGGCCGGCCGGCACCGCAAAACGGCACCGGGCAAGAGCGGCACATCGGGCAAGAGCGGCACACCGGGCA
>NZ_DAISHT010000001.1:69312-85846 GCF_036822375.1 Pseudoxanthobacter sp.
CGGGCAAGAGCGGCACACCGGGCACAGGAGCCGGGCCGGAAGGCCGGGAGCGTGGCACCGCTGTGGCCGCGGCGCATGCCCGCGCGGCCGCAGTGGTGGATTGCCCCCCACCCGGCGAAAAAGCCGGTTCCGCCCGGCCGCGGGCCCTGCTAGAAACTGGACACCAGTGTCAAGTTTTTATCTGTCTGCCGCGGACCGTCCGCCGATCCGGAAACCGCCCCGGCTGCCGCGCGTCCCGCGCGGCCTCACGACAGGCAACGAGAAGAGGGAAACATGAAAAGCCGCGCAGCCGTCGCCTGGGAGGCGAAGAAGCCGCTCACCATCGAAACCGTCGAGATCGGCGGCCCGAAGGCGGGCGAGGTGCTGGTCGAGATCATGGCCACCGGTGTGTGCCACACCGATGCCTACACCCTCGACGGCCTCGATTCGGAAGGCAAGTTCCCGGCCATTCTCGGCCACGAGGGCGCGGGCATCGTGCGCGAGGTCGGCGCCGGCGTGACCAGCGTCCGGCCGGGCGACCACGTGATTCCGCTCTACACGCCCGAATGCCGCCAGTGCAAGACCTGCCTGTCGCAGCGCTCCAACCTGTGCACGGCCATCCGCTCCACGCAGGGTCAGGGCCTGATGCCGGACCGCACCACGCGCTTCTCGTGCGATGGCGGCGAGATCTTCCACTACATGGGCTGCTCCACCTTCTCCAACTTCACCGTGCTGCCCGAGATCGCGGTGGCGAAGGTGCGTGAGGACGCCCCCTTCGACAAGATCTGCTACATCGGCTGCGGCGTCACCACCGGCATCGGCGCGGTGATCTACACCGCCAAGGTGTGGCCGGGCGCAAACGTGGTGGTGTTCGGCCTCGGCGGCATCGGCCTCAACGTCATTCAGGGTGCCCGCATGGTGGGTGCCGACCGCATCATCGGCGTGGACATCAATCCCTCCAAGGAGGCGATGGCGCGCAAGTTCGGCATGACGCACTTCGTCAACCCGCTGGAAGTGGGCAACGACAAGGTCGTGCAGGCCATTCAGGACCTCACCGACGGCGGCGCCGACTTCTCGTTCGATGCCACCGGCAACACCAGTGTGATGCGTCAGGCGCTGGAATGCTGCCATCGCGGCTGGGGTGAATCGATCATCATCGGCGTGGCGGAAGCCGGCCGCGAGATCGCCACCCGCCCGTTCCAGCTCGTCACCGGCCGCGTGTGGCGCGGCACCGCCTTCGGCGGCGCCCGCGGCCGCACCGATGTGCCGAAGATCGTCGACTGGTACATGGAGGGCAAGATCAACATCGACGACCTGATCACCCACACCATGCCGCTGGAAGAGATCAACACCGCCTTCGACCTGATGCACGAAGGCAAGTCGATCCGCTCCGTGGTGCTGTTCTGAGCGCCTGTGTTCTGAGCGCCTGAAAGAAGAAAACGTCCGCCGCGCCGGCCCGCACGGCGGACGTTCCCCTGCCCGCGCCCCCCGCGAAGGAACGCCCGATGGAAACCGTCTCCACCTCCCGGAGCTTTGAAGGCACGCAGGGCGTCTATCGCCATGCCAGCACGGCAAACGCCTGCGACATGACCTTCGCCGTCTATCTGCCGCCGGCGGCAGAAGACGGCCCCGTGCCGGTGCTGTGGTACCTCTCCGGCCTCACCTGCACCCATCAGAACGTGATGGACAAGGGCGAATACCGCCGCTTCGCGGCCGAACACGGCGTGGCGGTGATCTGCCCGGATACCAGCCCGCGCGGTGCCGGCGTGCCGGACGAGAAGGACAACTGGCAGTTCGGCAGCGGCGCCGGCTTCTACCTCAACGCCACCGAAGCGCCCTATGCCGCCAACTATCAGATGGCGCGCTATATCGTCGACGAGCTGCCGGCGCTGGTGGCCGCCGAGTTTCCGCTCGACATGAGCCGGCAGTCGGTGTTCGGCCATTCGATGGGCGGCCATGGCGCCATCGTGCTGGCGCTGCGCAATCCGGGCCGGTTCCGTTCGGTCTCCGCCTTCGCCCCGATCGCCCAGCCGACAACGGCGGGCTGGTCGCGCCCCGCCTTTGAGAAATATCTCGGCCCCGACGAAAGCGTCTGGCGCGGCTGGGATTCCACCCTGCTGATCGAAGACGGCCAGCGCCTTGACGAACTCCTCGTCGATCAGGGCACGGCCGACAGCTTCCTCAACGACGGGCTGCGTCCGTGGCTGCTGGAAGAAGCCTGCCGAAAAGCCGGCATTCCGCTCACCCTCAATATGCGCGCGGGCTACGACCACTCCTATTTCTTCATTTCCACCTTCATGGAAAGCCACATCGCCTGGCACGCAGCGCGCCTGAAGAAATAAGATCCCACTTCGCTTCCTGTCTGCAAAGGGCTGCCCCGGCAGCCCTTTTTCGTCCGGCGCCCGGCCCGGCACCGGCGGCGCGGCGGGCCGGGCGATTGCCGTGCCGGCCATCTGCTGCAATATCGCTCTCAAAGCGCCGCAACCCCGGCGATAACGAGACCCTTGCAGGAGGATGCGCCCGATGCCCGCGCCCGGTCCGGCCGATGCCGCCGACAACGCCGCCTTTCTCGCCGCGCTGCAGGCCATCGTCGGCCGCGCGCATGTGCTGAGCGACCCGGAGCAGACCCGTGCCTACCGCACCGGCTTCCGTTTCGGGGCGGGGCCGGCGCTGGCGGTGGTTCGTCCGGGCACGCTGGTGGAACAGTGGCGTGTGCTGCAGGCCTGCGTGGCGGCCGACAAGATCGTCATCATGCAGGCCGCCAACACCGGCCTCACAGGCGGCTCCACGCCGGACGGCAACGATTACGACCGCGATGTGGTCATCGTCAGCACGCTGCGGATGGCCCGGATCCGTCTCATCGACGAGGGCCGGCAGGTGATCTGCCTGCCGGGGGCAACGCTGTTCCAGCTTGAGGCGGCGCTGAAGCCGCTCGGCCGCGAGCCGCATTCGGTCATCGGCTCGTCGTGCATCGGCGCATCCGTCTTCGGCGGCATCTGCAACAATTCCGGCGGCGCGCTCATCCACCGCGGCCCGGCGTTCACCCAGCTCACGCTCTATGCCCGCGTCGGTGCGGACGGGCGCGCCGAACTCGTCAACCACCTCGGCGTGCGCCTCGGCGACGACCCGGAGGCGATGCTGCACGCGCTCGATACCGATGCCTACGGCGAGGCGGATATCGACCACCCGGCCGGCCGCGTCGCCTCCGACCACGACTATGCCGCCCATGTGCGCGATGTCGATGCGGCCACGCCCGCCCGCTTCAATGCCGACCCGCGCCGGCTGTTCGAGGCCGCCGGCAGCGCCGGCAAGGTGATGCTGTTTGCCGTGCGGCTCGATACCTTCGCCCGGCCGGACCGCACGGCGGTGTTCTATATCGGCACGAACGATGCCGACGAACTGGCCGGCATCCGCCGGCATATCCTGTCGTCATTCCGCAACCTGCCGGTCGCCGGCGAATACATGCACCGCGATGCCTATGACATCGCCGCCATCTACGGCAAGGATACCTTTCTGGCCATCGAGAAGCTCGGCACCGACCGTCTGCCGCAGTTCTTCGCCGCCAAGGCGCGGTTCGATGCGGCGGTGGACCGGCTCGGCTTCCTGCCGCGCAACCTGTCGGACCGGATTCTGCAGGGCGCGAGCCGGCTTTTCCCCAACCACCTGCCGGCACGCATGGGCGCCTTCCGCGACCGCTATGCCCACCATCTGATGCTGAAGATGGCCGACGACGGCATCGAGGAGGCGGCCGCCTATCTCGGTCAGACGTTCCCCTCGGCAACCGGGGACTTCTTTGCCTGCACGCCGGAAGAGGGCACCAGAGCGTTTCTGCACCGCTTCGCGGCAGCCGGCGCGGCCGTGCGCTACCGCGCCATCCACACCGACACGGTGGAAGACATCGTCGCCCTCGACATTGCCCTGCGCCGCAATGACCGGGACTGGTTCGAGCATCTGCCGCCGGAGATTGAGCGGCCGATCCTCGCCCGGCTCTATTACGGCCATTTCTTCTGCTCGGTGTTCCATCAGGATTATGTCGTTGCCCGCGGCACGGACACGCTGGCGCTGGAACACGAGATGTGGCGGCTGCTGGATGCGCGCGGGGCGGAATATCCGGCCGAGCACAATGTCGGCCACCTTTATCAGGCCAAGCCGGCGCTGGCCGCGCACTACCGCGCGCTTGACCCCTGCAACACCTTCAATCCCGGCATTGGTCACACACCGAAATGCCGGCACTGGCAATTGCGCTACTGAGCCGGCGCGGCTGCAGGGTCCAGAACGGCCTGCAGACGCGGCACCATGAAATCGAGAAAGACGCGGACCCGCTGGGGCATGCGGGCGCCGCCCAGATAGACGGCGCTGACCGGCTCCTCGTCGGCGGCGACGATGCCGGCCAGCACCTCCACCAGACGGCCGGCGGCGAGATCGTCGCGCACATGAAAATCGGCGAGGCGTGCCAGTCCCATTCCGGCAAGGGCGAGCCGGCGCACGGTATCGCCGTTGTTGGCCAGCAACGAGCCGCGCACCGTGCGGCCGCTCATGCGGCCGCTTTCGCGCAGCGGCCACACCGGCGCGGACCGGCGAAAATTGAAGCCGAGGCAATTGTGACGGGCCAGATCGTCGGCGCTGTGCGGTGTGCCGTGCCGTTGCAGATAGGCCGGGGCAGCCACGATCCTGCGGTGCGCCAGGCCGATCCGTCGCGCCATCATGCCGGAATCCGGCAGCGGCCCGATGCGGAAGGCAACATCGGTGCGGTCGAGATAGAGGTCGACGATTTCATCGGACAACGACAGGTCCACCACGATATTCGGATAGGACTGCCAGAACTCCGGCAGCAGCGGCTCCAGCGCCAGCACGCCGAAGGCGACCGAGACGTTGACCCGCACCGTGCCGCCGGTCGTCGCCGCGCCAAGCGAGAGTTCCCGCTCGACCTCGTCGAGATCGTTCAGCACCGTCTGACTGCGCTCGTAATAAAGCCGCCCTTCCGCCGTCAGCGACAACCGACGGGTCGAGCGCTCGATCAGGCGCACGCCGAGCCGGGCCTCGATGCGGGCCACCAGCTTGCTGACGGTTGACGGCGTCATCCGCATCAGCCGGGCCGCCTCGGAAAAGCTGCCGGCCTCCACCACCCGCAGAAAGACCTGCATCTCGCCGGCGCGGTTATCCATGGTCGGGCCCGTCTTTGATTTCGTTTCACAGATAATGTGGCAGCGCAGCCCGTTATCAACAGCCCGGCCGCCCTTTATTTCAGCCTGCACGAACGGGAGAGCCGCCCCCGCCGCGGCCACCGGCCCGGACCCGGGCACCTGAAGCTGAAAGGACCGCCATGACCAACCCGCCAGACCGGGCCGCGCCGCACGCCCGCTGGGCAAT
Source organism: Pseudoxanthobacter sp. (assembly GCF_036822375.1). NCBI lineage: Bacteria > Pseudomonadati > Pseudomonadota > Alphaproteobacteria > Hyphomicrobiales > Segnochrobactraceae > Pseudoxanthobacter > Pseudoxanthobacter sp. The sequence continues at coordinate 74,662 of NZ_DAISHT010000001.1, forward strand.
CTTTGCCCTCGCGGCCGGAGCCTTCGGCATCGGCACCACGGAATTCTCGCCCATGGGCCTGTTGCCGGTCATCGCGCAGGGCGTCGATGTCTCGATCCCGACTGCCGGGCTGCTCATCAGCGCCTATGCCATCGGCGTCATGGCCGGCGCTCCGGTGATGACGCTGGCCTTCAGCCGTTTCGGCAAGCGCACGGCGCTGATCCTGCTGATGAGCATTTTTACGGCCGGCAATCTGATGTCGGCGCTGGCGCCGGGCTACTTCACTCTGCTGGCCGCACGCCTCGTCACCAGCCTCAACCACGGGGCCTTCTTCGGCCTCGGCGCGGTGGTGGCGGCCAGCGTGGTGCCGCGCAACAGGCGGGCGAGCGCGGTGGCGGCGATGTTCATGGGGCTGACGATCGCCAACATCGGCGGCGTGCCCGCCGCCACGTGGATCGGCCAGCAGGTGGGCTGGCGCATGTCGTTCGCCGGCACCGCGGTTCTGGGCCTCGCCGCCATGCTGGCCCTGTGGCTGGCGCTGCCGAAGGGCGAACCCGGCCGCGCGCCGGACCTGCGGCAGGAACTGCGGGTGCTGAGCCGCCCGCCGGTGATGCTGGCCATGGCCACGACGGTGACGGGTGCCGGCGCGATGTTCACGCTCTACACCTACGTCGCGCCGACGCTCTCGACCCTGACCGGCGCGTCCGATGCCTTCATCACGTTCGCTCTGGTGCTGATCGGCGTGGGCTTCACAATCGGCAACTGGCTGGGCGGGCGGCTGGCCGACTGGTCGCTGGACGGAGCAACGAAGATCTTCCTCGGCGCGCTGGCCGCCATCATGTTCGCCCTGCCCGTGGTGTTGACGACCCATGCCGGCGCGGCCATCGGTCTTCTGGTCTGGGGCGCGGCAACCTTCGCCATCGTGCCGCCGGTGCAGATGCGGGTGATGCAGGCCGCCGCCGATGCCCCCGGCCTTGCCTCGTCGATCAATGTCGGCGCCTTCAATCTGGGCAATGCGATCGGCGCGGCCGCCGGGGCGGCGGTCATCAGTGCCGGCCTCGGCTATGCGGCCATTCCGCTGGCCGGCGGCCTGCTCTCGGCGGCGGGTCTTGCGCTGGTTTTTGCCGGCAGCCGCCGGCACCTGCGCCGCCCGGCCGCCTGCGATGCCTGATGGCCGGGCGGCCAATGGCCGCGGCCCGCACCGCCGCTCCGCCCGGCAGCGCGCCACCCGCCGCTGCCGGGTTGCCGGCCTGCCGGCGGACCGCTAGCGTGCCCGCGGCGGCCACACCGGCCGCGCGACCGCGAGCCCGGGAAAGGAACGGCATGAAGGCGATTGAGCTGGTGATAGAACGCTGCCTGCTGGCGAGCCGATGGCTGCTGGTGGTGTTTCTGCTCGGACTGTCGGTGGCGCTCGGCGTCTATGCCATCGCCTTCACGCTGAAGCTGTCGAAAGTCATACTCAACGTGTTCGTCTATGACGAATACGACATGATTCTCGCCATGCTGGGCCTGATCGATGCCGCGCTCGTGGCCAGCCTGATCGTCATGGTGCTGATCTCGACCTACGAGAATTTCGTCAGCCGCTTCGACCGCACCACCAAGGATCTGAGCTTTCTCGGCAAGCTCGATTCCGGCACGCTCAAGCTGAAGGTCGCATCCTCCATCATCGCCATTTCGTCGATCCACCTGCTGCAGGTGTTCATGAATGCCGACAAGTACCCGGATAACAAGATCCTGTGGTACATGCTGCTTCACCTCACCTTCGTCGTCTCCGCCGTTCTCACCGGCGTTCTTGAAAAGATGATGCGCAAGGAGACGCCGAAGGAGAAGGAAGCGGCGAAGAACGCGCCCGAGGCCGACGCCGATCCGATCTGAGCCCGTCAGGCCGGCCGGATCGCGGCCGGCCCGGCAGCCTTCAGCGCATCCACCGAAGGCAGCCCCATCAGCGCCAGCGTGAGGGCGAGTTCCGTGCGCAGGATCTCCAGCGCACGGGCCACGCCCGCCTCGCCGCCGGCCGCCAGACCGAAGGCGACGGCCCGGCCCAGCAGAATGCCGCTCGCGCCGAGTGCCAGTGCACAGGCGATGTCGCTGCCGCGCCGGAAGCCGCCGTCGATGAGCACATCGAACTGCGGCCCAACCGCCGTGCGCACCTCTTCCAGCACCGCGATGGTCGAGGATGCGCCGTCGAGCTGGCGGCCGCCGTGGTTGGAAATCACCACGCCGTCAGCGCCGCTGTCGCGCGCCCGCACGGCATCGGCGGCAGAAAGAACGCCCTTGATGACCAGCCGGCCGGGCCAGCGCGCCCTGAGCGCCGCAACGTCGTCCCATGTCAGCGTCTTGTCGATGCGGCGGGAGAGGTTGGCCGCCTGCTCCAGCGCCCCGCGGCCGAAATCGGGCCGGTGAGAAACCGCCTCCACCGCCGGCCAGCCAGCCCGCACCACATCGAGGCACCAGGCCGGGCGCAGCGCCATGCCGGCCAGCATGCGCGGCGTCGGCCGGGTGGCGGAACGGAAGCCGTTGCGCACATCCTTCTCGCGGATGGCGGTAATAGCGGTATCGACGGTCAGATAAAGCGTTTCCACCCCGGCCGCGGTTGCCGCCTGCAACAGCTCGTCCAGAAGCGACCGGTCGGTGAGCACATAGAGCTGGAAATGCAGTTCGCCCGGCGCCTGACGGGCCAGCGTGCCGATGGAGGCGATGGAGAAAGTGGAAAGGCAGAACGGCACGCCCGCGCGGTGAGCGGCACGGGCAGCCAGCACCTCGCCGCCGCCGCGATAAAGCCCCATGAAGCCGACCGGACCGGGCATGAACGGCAGCGCATGGCGCCGGCCGAGAAAAGTGGTGGCCAGATCCGGTTCCGCAGCCGTGCCCGTCAGCACGCGCTGTTCCAGCCGGTAACGGCCGAAATCGGTGCGGTTGGCCCGCAGCGTCGTCTCGGCAAAAGAGCCGCCGTCGATATAGTCGAAGAACAGCTTCGGCAGCCGGCGGCGGGCGGCCTGGCGCAAATCGTCGATGTTGACGAGGGTCATCGGCAGGGGTTCCGGGTGGGCAGGCAGGATAAGGGGCGACGTTCAGGCGGGGTCGATGCCGATCAGCAGCACGGCCGCCCCGACAGCGCCCCCGAGGCGAAGTCGCTCGCCCGGCAGGGCGAACACGGCATCGAGCCGGGCCAGACGGGCATGATCCGCCCCGCAGCGCACGTCAAGCGCCGCCAGCGCGAACACCACCGTCACCGCCGATGGCGCGGCGATTTCTCCGGCTGCCGCGATGCGGCTCATGCGGTGGCGGAAACGGCCGCGCCGCGTCATGACATTGAGGTCGTGGACCGGCCCGCCGATGAGCGTGGCAGCGGCGGAAACATCGGCCGGAAAGGCCAGCGGCGCATCGGCCGGCGTCAGCGCCACGGGCGCGGCCCCGCCGATGCTCAGCCGCAGGCCCGCGCCATCCAGCACCGCCAGCGTGCGGTCGATGCCGGGAAAGGCGGAAAACGGCCCGTCTTCGGCAACTGTCGCCATGCTGATGCGCCAGTCGAAGCCGGCCAGATCGGCCCCCGGCGGCGTCACGGCAATCTCGGCCGTTTCGCCCTTGCCGTTCTTCCACGGCATACGCCTGAAGGCGGTGCTGCTGACGACCTGCATGGGGACTCTCCTCAAAACGCGGTCTATATGTCTAGACATTTCTGCGGCGCTGGCAAGCGGCTGCGGCGGGTTCCGGTCTGCGCCTTCCGCCGTGGCGTTGCGGGCAGGCGCGTCCTATCCTGCCGCACCGGGTGGAGCGGAACGGGAGTGCGCGGACGGTGATGAACGTGCCACTGAGGGCGTTGCAGACCTTCGAGGCTGTCGGGCGGTGCGGCAGCGTCACCGCGGCGGCGGCCGAACTCGGCGTCACCCCCGGTGCCGTCAGCCAGCAGATCCGCCGCGCCGAAGAGTGCCTCGGCATCAGCCTCGTGGAGCGTCGCGGCCGGCGGGTGGAACTGACCCGCTGGGGCCGGCTCTATTATCAGGATATCACGCAGGGCTTCCGCCAGTTCGCGCTTGCCGAGGAGAGGCTTGCCCGCGCCCGTGCCGATTCCAGTCTTGTGGTCAGCGCCCTGTCGTCGGTCGTCAACAAGTGGATCGGCCGCAAGATCTTCGACTGGCAGGGGCTGCATCCGGAAGCCCATGTGCGCATTCTGGGCACCGACCTCGAACCGCATTTCGGCACCGACAGCGTCGATTTCCGCCTCACCTACGGGGCGCGGGCGGGGCGCCATGCCCATTATGCGGAGCTTTTTCGCGATTGCGTGGTGCCGGCCTGCGCGCCGGCCCTGCTGCAGGGCGCCACTCTGGCCTCACCGGCCGACATTTTCCGCTTTCCGCTGCTGCATATCGAGTGGGACCGCGAGTTCCAGCCCTTCCCGCGCTGGAGCGACCTTGCCCGCCGCCTCGGCCTTGCCCCTGTTGCCACCGATCCGCTGGTGTCGTTTGCGCTGTCGAGCACGGCCATCGATGCCGCGGTCAACCGGCGCGGCTTCGTGCTGGCGCAGCTTTCCATGATCAGCGACGAACTGGCCGTCGGCACCCTCGTGGTGCCGTTCGATATCCGCCTGCCGCTGCCGGAAAGCTACGTCCTCGCGTGGGATGCCGCAGCCCTGCAGAAGCCGTTCGGCCCCGCCTTCCGCAGCTGGGTGCAGGCACTGGGCCGGGCCCAGCAGCAGGCCGGCGGCCTGCCTGATGTTTTAGCTGAACTAAAATAGAACGCATGACGGGCCGGCTTGTCGGCGCCGGTCGCGGGCTCATACTGGCGGCTGTCGTCACCAGCCAGAAACAATGCCGCCACGACGGGATGCCCGCCCCCTTTTTGAAAGCGGGCCCCCGGCCGCAGGCGGCTTCTTCCATCAGGGATTGCAGAGGCATCATGACCGCGAAGCGTCAGGACAAGCTCAAGCTCGGCACGTTTTCCTATACCTACGGCTTCCATCCGGCCGGCTGGCTGCATCCGGCCAGCGATGTCGGCGCGGCCAACAGCTTCCGGCATTTCCTGAACGTAGCGAAGGCCTCCGAGGCAGCGAAGTTCGACTTCATGTTCGTGGCCGATTCCCCGGCGGCCGGCGTGGGCGACCCCGATGCGCTCTGCCGCCAGCCGACCAAGGCCAATCGTTTCGAGCCGATGTCGCTCATCTCCGCGCTGTCGGTCACCACCGAAAAGCTCGGCTTCGTGGGCACCGTTTCCACCAGCTTCTACGAGCCCTTCAACGTCGCCCGCATCTTCTCTTCGATCGATCATCTCAGCGGCGGCCGGGCGTGCTGGAACGTCGTCACCTCCGACCACAACGAAGCGGGCTTCAATTTCGGCTTCGACGGCCTGCCGCCCCATGCCTGGCGCTATGAGCGCGCCGAAGAGTTCATGGACGTGGTGTTCGGCCTGTGGGATTCGTTCGAGCCCGGTGCGCTGCTGCTCGACCGCGAGAGCGGCGTCTACTACGACAAGGACAAGGTCCACACGCTGAACCACGCCGGCAAGCACTTCACCGTGCGCGGACCGCTCAACAGCGCCCGCACGCCGCAGGGCCGGCCGGTGATTGCGCAGGCCGGCGGCTCGCCCGCGGGCATCGAGCTGGCCGCCCGCACCGCCGAAGTGGTGTTTTCGCTCGCCTCCAACATCGACCGCAACCGCGCCTTCTACAAGACCGTGAAGGACCGCATGGCCCATTTCGGCCGCAAGCCCGACGATCTGAAGATCATGCCCGGCGTGGTCGTCAACGTCGGCGAAACGCGGGCCGAGGCGCAGGCCAAAGTCGATTTCCTCATCGACAAGCTGCACCCCGATGTCGGCCGGCTGATGCTGTCGGAGTTCCTCGAAGCCGATCTCACCGGCGTGCCTCTCGACCGGCCGTTCCCCATGGAGCGCCTGCCGGAAGGCGGCCCGCGCGGCTCGCGTGCGCTCTATGACGAACTGCTCGGCTTCGTGAAGCAGGGCCACACCGTCGGCGAGCTGATCCGCCATTATGCCGAGAAGCACACCGGCAACGGCATCACCGGCACGCCGGCCGAGATCGCCGATTTCATGGAGGAGTGGTTCGAGACCCGCGCGGCTGACGGCTTCATCCTGATGTTCCCGACGCTGCCGGCGAGCCTCGACGACTTCGTGCGCCTCGTGGTGCCGGAACTGCGCCGCCGCGGGCTGTTCCGCGAAGAATACGAAGGCAGCACGCTGCGCGAAAACCTCGGCATCTCGGTGCCGGACAATCGCTACACCGCGGCCCGCGGCTGACAACCGCCGTCCCGGTCGTCTCCCGTCCGCTTGCCTTTCCCCTTGCCCGGCCGCGCCTCCCCCCCCTCAAAGGGCCGGCCGGATGCGGGCACGATCGCCCGGCGCCACGCCCCCCCCGACGGCGCCGGGCGGTCCTGCCTCTGCCGGCAGTCAGGTTCCCCGTTCCATGCCCCCATCGTCATCGCAGCCGGCACCGCAGACCGGCGACAACACCGCTGCAACGTTCCGCGCCGCCATGCGCCAGCTTGCCGGTGCCGTGAGTGTCATCACCATCGGCCGCGGAGAGGATTGCACCGGCTTCACCGCCACCTCGGTCGCCTCGCTTTCGGCCGACGTGCCTTCCGTGCTGGTCAGCCTCAACCGCAGTTCGTCGTCGTGGCCGGTGCTGCAGCGCCACGGGGCGTTCTGCATCAATGTGCTGGCCGCCGGTCAGCAGCACGTCGCCGAAGCCTTTGCCGGCCGCGACGGCCGGCAGGGTGCGGCGCGCTATGAAGGGGCGCTGTGGCAGCCGCTCGCCACCGGCACCGCCGGCCTTGCCGGCGCACTCGCCGTCATCGACTGCTCGCTGAAGGAGGCGATCGGCCACGCCTCGCATATGATCCTGATCGGTCATGTCGAGGCGATCCGGCTCGGCACGGCGCAGGAAGACCCGCTGCTCTACTGGCAGGGCGGCTTCCGCCGGCTACACGGGGCCTGACCGGTCGCCGGCACCGCGCCGGCGGATGAGGCAGGTATCCATGATCCAGCCTTTTGCTGCGCGCGCCGCGGCGCGGGCGGTGCGGATGCGCTCCGTCACCGCACCGAGCGGACCGGCAATGAGAATCTCGTCCCCGGTGCCCAGATAGGCCCCCCACCAGATATCGAACCCGTCCGGATCGAGCCCCTCGAACGCCATACCGGCATCGAGCATGACGACGGCGGTGTCGGCGGCCGGCGGAAAGCCCTCCGCCCGCAGCCGCCGCCCGGTGGTGATGACCACCGCACCGCCGATGGTGTTGAGCGCGATGCCGTGGGCGGCCGTCAGCGCCTGAATGGCGGTGATGCCCGGCACCACCACGGTTTCCAGCCCCATGCCGCCGGCCACCAGCCGGGCGACGATGCGCAGCGTGCTGTCATAGAGCGAGGGATCGCCCCAGACCAGCAGGGCGATGCGCGCGCCCGGCGCGGCTTCGCGGCCGATGACGGTCTGCCAGCAGGCGGCGATGTCGTCGTGCCAGCGGTCCACCGCAGCGCGATAAGGCGCGGCGGCATCGCGCACCGGCAGGTCGAAGCCGACGAGACGTGTGGCCGGGTTTGTCAGGAAGCGCCGGCAGATGGCACGGCGCAGTTCCGCCAGATCGTCCTTTTGCGGTCCCTTGTGCGGAATCAGCACCACGTCGGCGCTGTTCAGCGCCTCGATTGCCGCAACCGTCATGTGGCGCGGGTCGCCCGCGCCGATGCCGATCACCAGCAGGGTGCGGGGTGCCGCGCGCCGGGTATCGCCTATGGCAGGGGCGTCGCTCATGGCCGGGACTCCGCTGCGATGGCGTGGAAATAGGTGCCGCTGACAAGGCCGCGCCGGCCGCCGGCCGGACCGAGCGCAGCGCCCTGTCCGTCGGCAAGGTCGACCAGCGCCGCATCGTCGCCGCCGGCCGTCACTGTCGAATAATGGAAGGCATGGCCGCGCACATGCCCGCCGGCCGGGCCGAGCGGGCAGTCGGCCCGCAGGCGCGCCCGGCGATAGCCCAGCGTCAGCCGCCGGTCCGCGAAGCTGGTCGCGTGGCCGAGCAGCCCCGCCATCGCGTGGCGCCGGCCTTCCGCATCCACCAGCCCTTCGCCGAGCACCATGTAGCCGCCGCACTCGCCATGGACCGGCCGTGTGCCGGCAAAGGCCCTGAGGCCTTCCATGAAGCGCCGGTTGCCGGCGAGCCGGCCGGCATGCAGTTCGGGATAGCCGCCGGGCAGCCAGCAGACATCGCAGCCCGCCGGCGGTGCCTCGTCGGCAAGGGGCGAAAACGGCACCAGCTCCGCCCCGGCCGCGCGCCAGCCGGCGGCAAGGTGGGCATAGAAGAAGGCAAAGGCGGCATCGTCGGCCACCGCGATGCGCTGGCCGGGCGGCGGCAAGGCCGCCGGCGGCGACGATGTGCCGGCCAGCGGCGCGGCAAGGGCGAGGATGGCATCGAGATCCAGCGCCGCGGCCATGATCGCCCCGAGGCGGGCGATGTGGGCGGCGAGTGCGGGATGCTCGCGGGCCTGCACGAGGCCGAGATGGCGTTCCGGCAGGCTCATGGCGGTGTTGCGCGGCACGGCACCGACAACCAGCAGACCGAGCGGCGCCAGAGCGGCACGCACCTGCGCCTCGTGCCGCGGGCTTGCCACCTGATTGAGCACGAGGCCCGCCACCCGCACGCCGGGATCGAACCGCGCCAGCCCCAGCGCCACGGCCGCCGCCGTCTGCGACTGGCCGGAGACATCCAGCACCAGCAGCACCGGCAGGCCATGGGCGCGGGCAAGGTCGGCGGCGGAACCGTCGCGCCCGCTCCCCTGCCCCAGACCGTCGAACAGGCCCATGGCGCTTTCGATGATGAGCACATCCGCCCCGGCGGCCTGCGCGCCGAGCAGGCCGGCGACGAGCGGCGGCGCCATGGCGAAACTGTCGAGGTTGAGGCCGGGCGCACCCGTTGCCGCGGCGTGAAAGGCCGGATCGATATAATCCGGCCCCGACTTGGCGCCGCGCACCGCCAGCCCGCGCGCCGCGAGCGCCTGCATCAGGCCCGCCGTCAGGCTCGTCTTGCCGGCGCCCGAGCGCGCCGCCGCCACGATCAGCGCGCGGGCGGAAGCCGGGCGGCTCACGGCTGCACCGCGCTGAGCCGGGCCTGCCAGGCGCCGCGCACCCGCACGATATCGCCGACCACCACCAGCGCCGGAGTGCGCAGCCGCGCCGCCGCAGCCGCCTCCGCCGCGCCGGCGAGATCGGTGATCAGCACCTTTTCGCCGGGCAGCGTGGCAGACTGGATCAGCGCAACCGGCGTCTGCGGCGCACGGCCGCCGGCGATCAGGGCCGCGGTAATCGCCGCCAGCCGCGCAAGGCCCATGTAGACGACAATCGGCTGGCCGGTGGCCGCCAGCCGCGCCCAGTCCAGTTCGTCGTCGCCGTCGCCGGCGCCATGGCCGGTGGCCAGCGTGATGGCCTTGCTGGTGCCGCGCAGCGTGGCCGGAATGCCGGTGGTGGCCAGCGCCGCGAACGCCGCCGTCAGGCCCGGCAGAAAACGGAAGGGAATGCCGGCCCCGGCCAGCGCCTGCGCCTCTTCGCCGCCGCGGCCGAACACGTTGGGGTCTCCCCCCTTCAGCCGCAGCACCCGCGCGCCGCCACGGGCGAGGCGCACGATGAGGGCGTTGATATCCGCCTGCGGGGTGGAGGGCTCGCCCGCCCGCTTGCCGACATAGTGGGTGGCGGCCTGCGGCGCCGCCCGCAGCACCGCAGGGTCGACGAGAGCGTCGTAGACAACGGCATCGGCCTGCGCGAGCGCGCCCAGCACCTCAAGCGTCAGATGGCGGGTATCGCCGGGGCCGGCCCCGGCCAGCCACACATGACCGGCGGGGAAGACGGGCAGCGACGGTGCCAGCCGCTGCACGGCGGCCGCCAGCAGATCGCCGCTCACGATGCCGCCCGCCCGCGAAAGCGGCGCTGGTAGCCGGCATCGTAGAGCGCGCTGTCGCGGAAGCCTGCCGCGGCCAGCGACCGGCCGACGAAGATCAGCGCCGTCCGCTCGACCGGCTCCGCCGCCATCTGCGCCTCGATGGTTGCAAGCGTGCCGCGCACGATGCGTTCATCCGGCCAGGTGGCCCGCGCCACCACGGCAACCGGGCAGGCGGCACCGTAGAACGGCGTCAGCTCGGCCACGATGCGCGGCAGGGCGTGGATGGCAAGGTGGATCGCAAGCGTTGCCCCGGTTGCCCCGAAGGCCGCCAGCGTTTCCCCCGGCGGCATGGCCGAGGCCCGGCCGCCGACCCGCGTCAGCACGAGGCTCTGCGCCACCTCCGGCAGCGTCAGTTCGCGCCCGAGCGCGGCAGCCGCCCCGGCAAAGGCCGGCACGCCGGGTGTCAGCGTCCAGTCGATGCCATGCTTTTCCAGCCGCCGGACCTGCTCGGCCACCGCGCTCCACACCGAAAGGTCGCCGGAGTGGAGCCGCGCCACGTCGTGGCCGGCGGCATGGGCCGCAACATATTCCGCCTCGATCTCGTCGAGCGACAGCGGCGCGGTATCGACCAGCCGGGCGCCCGGCGCGCAATAGGCCAGCAGCGCCGGCGGCACCACCGAGCCGGCATAGAGACACACCGGTGCGGCGGCCAGCCGGTCCCGGCCGCGCACGGTGATGAGATCGGCCGCACCCGGCCCGGCGCCGATGAAATGAACCGTCACAGCTCCGCTCCCACGAAGGCAATGGCGCAGGTCACCGGCCCGCAGACGAGGCGCGGGCCGGCCAGCCGCGTGCCGGGCATCGCCGCCAGCGCCAGCGCCTCGGCAGCCGAGCCGACGCCGGTTGCCGCGAGGCTGTAGTGCGACCGGGTCAGGCAGCCGCTGCCGGCCTCAATGAGGCTGGCGTGGTCGATCACCACCAGCGGCACGCCGAGCAGCCGGGCGGCAAGGCGGCCGGCATCCGCGCGGCCCGGCGGCACCGCCAGCGCGGAAAGCCGCTCCTGCCGCAGCCCGTGATGGGCAAAGGCGCTGGCCACCGCCTGCACCAGCGCAGCCGGGCTGGCCTCGGCCCGGCAGCCGATCCCGGCGATCACGTCGGCGCGCGGGCCGCGGCCGGCGGCTTCGGCAGTGCCGGTCTGGGGCGGGTGAATGAACATGGCGGCATCTCCGGAACAGCAGGAAAAGTGCAAAATCACAACGTGCGGGCAGGCGGTGCCGGCGGGCCGGCCGAGGCCTGACCAGCCGGTGTCTGGCCAGCGGGCGTCTGGCCAGCGG
>NZ_DAISHT010000001.1:85946-97922 GCF_036822375.1 Pseudoxanthobacter sp.
CGAACCCATGTCCACCGCGTTACCGGCATGGCGGGTCGCCAGCCGGTCAGGCTGCCGACCGGCGAGGCGGCGGCCAGCGCAACGCGCACCAGCTCGCCGCCGAAACGGGCGTGGAGATCGAGAAGCACGGCTTCGAGATCGAGCGTCACGGCATTGGCGACCAGCCGGCCGCCGGGCCGCAGGGCCGCCATTGCGGCTTCCATCACAGACCGGTCGCGCCCGCCGCCGCCGACAAAGATGGCGTCCGGCGCCGGCAGGTCGGCCAGCGCGCCCGGGGCACGGCCTTCAACCACCTGCAGGTGGGGCACGCCGAGCACCCCGGCATTGGTGCGGATGCGGGCGGCACGCACCGGGTCGGCCTCGATGGCAATGGCGGTCAGCGAGGGATCGCGCAGCAGCCACTCGATGGCGACGGAGCCGGAGCCCGCCCCGATATCCCACAGGCACTGCCCGCGCAGCGGCGCGAGGGCTGCCAGCGTCAGCGCCCGGATCTCGCGTTTGGTGATCTGGCCGTCGTGGGCAAAAAGATCGTCGGCAAGGCCGGGTGTCAGCGGCAGCGGGCGGGCTTCCGCCGCGGCCTGCACCTCCAGCCCGACCACGTTGAGATCGTCGAAGATCGCCTGTCCGGCCCCGGCCGCCGTCAGCGACACCACCCGCTCGGCCGGCCCGCCGAGGCGCTCCAGCACCGTGAGGCGCGTGGCGCCGAACCCGAGCGCGGTGACGAACGCGGCAATCTCCGCCGGCGCGCGGCCATCCGCCGTCAGCGCCAGCAGGCGCCGGCCGGGGTGAAGCAGCGGCCGCAGGCGCGCGAGCGGGCGGCCGTGAAGCGAGAGCGTGCCGACATCGCACAGCGCCCAGCCGAGCCGGGCCGCGGCAAGGCTGAAGGCCGAGGGCGCCGGCAGAACCCGCATCTCGCCGGCCGGCACATGGCGGGCCAGCGTTGCCCCCACGCCGAAGCAGAACGGATCGCCCGAGGCGAGCACGCACACCGCCTGCCCGCGCCGCGCCAGCACCGCCTGCAGGCCGGCATCGAACGGGCGCGGCCAGGGATGGGCCTCGCCGCGCAGCAGCGCACCGGCAAGCCGCAGATGGCGCTCGCCGCCGAACACATGGGCGGCGGCAGCGATGGCCCGGCCGGCGGCGGGCGACAGCCCGTCTGCACCCTCTTCGCCGAGGCCGACGACCGTCAGCCAGCATCCGGCCTCTGGATCGCGCGGGGCGGGTGCGTTAGAAGGCGGAGCGAAATCAGGCGGTGCCATGATCACATCCCCCCTGCCCGCAACCGAAACCGCGGCCCCGCGCGGCCCCGCGCCGCGCCTGCTCATTCTGGGCGGCACCGGCGAGGCGCGCCTGCTGGCGGCAGAGCTGGCCGCGCGCGGCGAGGTGGCGTTCGTGCTGTCGCTGGCCGGCCGCACGCGCGCGCCGCTGCCGCAGGCCGGCACCGTGCGCACCGGCGGCTTTGGCGGCGCGGCCGGCCTGACCGCCTATCTGCGCGCGCAGGGCATTGCCGCCGTCATCGATGCCACTCATCCGTTCGCGGCCCGCATTTCGGCCAGCGCCCATGCCGCCTGCGCGGCAACGGGCCTGCCGCTGCTGGCCCTGCGCCGGCCGCCGTGGCAGCGCCGGGCCGGCGATGACTGGACCGAGGTCGCCTCCGTGGCCGCGGCGGCGGAAGCGCTGCGGCAGGCTGCCCCGCAAACGGTGTTCCTCGCCATCGGTCGACAGGAGGCCGGCGCCTTTCTGGCCGCCCCGCAGCATCGCTATGTCGTGCGCAGCATCGATCCGGTCGCCCCGGCCGACCTGCCGGCCGGCGCGGTGACCATCCTCGACCGCGGCCCCTTTACGGAGGCCGGCGAGCGGGCGCTGTTCCTCCGCCACGGCATTGAAGTGCTGGTGACCAAGAATGCCGGCGGCAGCGCCACGCAGGCCAAGACCCACGCCGCCCGCGCCCTGCGCCTGCCGGTGCTGATGGTCAGCCGGCCCGCCGTGCCGGATTGCCCGGTGGCCGGCGATGTCGCCGCCGCGCATGCGGCGATCGGCCAGTGGCTTGCCGCCGGCGTGCTGCGCGTTCATGACACCTCTCCGCCGACCGACCGGGGCGAATAGACCAGCGGCGGCCGGCCGGGCCGCGCGATCAGCCGGGTGGACCGGCTGCCGATCAGCACGCAGGTCGCCATATCGGCCATCCCGGCGCGGGCCTCGCCGAGGGTGGTGATCTGCATGCGCGCATCGGGCCGGCCGGCGGCGCGGCCGAACACCACCACCACCTCATCCGGCAGAACGCGGCGCAGCACCCCGAACGCCCTGCCGAGCTGCCAGGGCCGCGCCCGGGAGACGGGGTTGTAGAGCGCCATCACGAAGCCCGCATCGGCCGCCGCCAGAAGGCGGCGCTCGATCACCGCCCACGGCTTGAGATTGTCCGACAGCGACAGCGCGCAGAAATCCGCCCCGAGCGGCGCGCCCACGCTGGCCGCGACCGCCAGCATGGCCGTGACCCCGGGCAGAACCGAAAAATCCACCTGCCGCCACGCCGCCGGCCCCGCCTCCATTGCCTCGCAGACCGCGGCCGCCATGGCGAAAACGCCGGGGTCGCCGCCGGAAACGACAGCGACCCGCCGCCCGTCCGCCGCCGCCGCCAGCGCGGCGCGCGCCCGGTCCAGTTCCTCGCGGTTGTCGGAGGCAACCCGCAACTGATCCGGCCGCAGCGCAAGCCGGTCCAGATAAGGGCCGTAGCCGAACAGCCACTCCGCCCCGGCCACCGCGGCGGTGGCCTCGGGCGTCATGTGCGCGGCCGGTCCCGGTCCGGTGCCGACCACGACGAGGTGGCCGGCAGGCTCAGCCGTTGCCATGGTCACTGCCCTCCTGCGGCGTGCGAAAGTGCGGCCGCGCCGGGGCGCGCCACCCAGCCCGGCACCAGCACCAGCGAAAAATAGGGCGCCTCGTCATCGCCCTTGTCGGCAAGGCGCAGCCGGCGCTCGCCGGCCATGGTGCCGCGCTCGACATAGACCGCCGCCTCCAGCCGCCCGGCCCGCGCCAGCGCGCGGCGGATCGCGGGCAGATTCCGCCCCACCTTCATGATGACGATGGCTTCCGATTCCCGCAGGCGCCGGCACAGGGTCTCCTCGTCCAGCGTGCCCGGCAGCACGCTGAGCACGTCGTCGCCCTGCACGATCGGCAGCCCGGCCGCCGACCACGCCCCTGCCATGGCACTGATGCCAGCGATGACCGTGGTGGGAAACCGCCCGGCAAGGCGCACATGCAGGTGCATGTAGGAGCCGTAGAACAGCGGATCGCCCTCGCTCAGCACCGCCACGGTGCGCCCGGCTTCCAGATGAGCGGCGACGGCGGCGGCGGCCGTCTCGTAGAACCCGTCGATGGCGGTGCGGTAACCCGCATCGCTCACCGGAAGTTCGGTGGTGACGGGATAGGCGAGCGGCAGTTCCACCGCATCCGGCCGCAACAATCCGTCCACGATGCGCCGCGCGTTGGAGGCGCGCCCGCGCTTGGCGAAGAAGGCCACCACATCGGCAGCCGCCAGCGCGCGCACCGCCTTCAGCGTCAGCAGTTCCGGGTCGCCCGGTCCGGTGCCGAGACCGATCAGCCGCCCGCTCACAGCCCGGCCCTCGCCAGTGCGTTGACGGCAGCCGCGGTCATCGCGCTGCCGCCCAGCCGGCCCGCGACGATGGCGAACGGAATGCCGTGGCAGCCCTCCGCCAGCGCCGCCTTCGATTCCGCCGCGCCCACGAAGCCGACCGGCATGCCGATGATGGCGGCCGGGCGCGGGGCGCCGTCGGCCAGCATATCGAGCAGGTGGAACAGCGCCGTCGGCGCGTTGCCGATGGCCACCACGGCGCCTGCCAGTCGCTCCCGCCACAGCTCAAGGGCCGCCGCCGAGCGTGTGTTGCCGATGGCGGCGGCCAGATCGGCCGTGCGCCCGTCGCGCAGCGTGCAGATCACGGCGTTGCCGGCAGGCAACCGCGCCCGCGTGATGCCGTGGGCAACCATCTCCGCATCGCACAGCACGGGGGCGCCCGCCGCAAGCGCGCCGCGCGCGGCCGCGACGAAGCCCGGAGAGAAGCGAAACGATGCCGCCGCCTCCACCAGACCGCAGGCATGGATCATGCGCACGGCAATTTCAGCCTCTTCCGCGGTGAAGCGGGCGAGATCGGCCTCGCGGCGGATGATGGCGAACGACGCGGCATAGATCGCCGCTCCGTCGCGCTCATAGATCTGATGGGAATGCGGCGTCATGGCTGGGGGTATCGGCAACCGGGGTTTGGCAAACGGAATGGCGGGCGGAAAGAGCCAGCAGCCGCCGGGCGGCGGCGGCATCCGGCAGGCGGCCGGCAAGGTGCGGTCCGTCGGCCGTGCCGACGATCTCGGTGACCGCCGCGCTGCGCGGGGCCGCGCAACGCTTGGGGCAGCCGGAAAGGTGCAGCCGCCCCTCCGCAAGCGCCGGCCCGCCGCGCGAAGGCGCGCACAAGGCCCCGGCCAGCGGATGGGTCTGCAGCAGGGCGGCATCGCAGAACGGTGCGCCGGCACACGCGGTGACGCGCAGGCGCGGATCCTGCGGGCTGACAATGAACCCGAGCGACGCCGCCGCAACCGACAGCCGGTCAACCTGCACCGCGTCGAGACCCGGCAGCACGAGGCCATGGCGCGGGGCGAGCAGAACGCCGGCCGCCCCGCCAGACCGTGCGGCGAGGCCGCACAGGGCCTCGCTGCCGGCCCGGCCGAACGGCAGACCCAGCCCCAGTGCGAAGCGACCGTCGCGCAGCGGGAATACGCCGGCCGGCGCGGCCGGCGGCAGCACGGGCCCGCGCTCTTCGGCCGCCAGACTGCGCGCCTGCACCGCACAATCTGCGGTGCCGAGATCGCGTCCACGGCGGCCCGCGCGACCGTCGCACGGTGCGGCCGCCAGACGGGTCAGAACGGCCAGCGCCGCGGCGAAGGCATCCTCTTCCCCGCCGGTTCCGAGGCTGCGGGCCGTGCCGGCAGTGCCGCCGATGGCGACATGCCACCCGGCCGCTGTCGCCTCAAGGCGGACATCGGCCAGCAGATCGCCCAGACCGCCTGCGCCGCCGCCATCGACAACCACCGCCACCTTCGGCGCGAGACGGGCCGCGAAGGGCGCGATCGCCGCCCGCAGCCGCGCCGCGAGGGGGCGGGGATCGCGGATCTCGTCGGCCGCCAGTCCGGCCAGCGGCGGCGTTTCCACCTGCGGTCCGTCGTGATCGGAAAGACCGGCCGCGCCGAGGGCCTCGCGAAAGCCCGCCAGCCGCGACGCGGAAAGGCCGCGCACCTGCAGGTGGCCGCGCGCCGTCACCTCGACAAGGCCGTTGCCGAACCGCGCGGCGGCCTCTGCCACCGCGGCAAGCTGCCGGGCGGAAAGCCGGCGATCCGGCGGGTGCAGGCGCACCAGCAGGCCGTCGCCGGTGGCCATCGGGGCCGACAGGGCCGGGCAGGCACCGCGGCGGCGCGCAGCAACCGTCATCGCCCCGCCTCCGCATCCGGCCCGTCGCCGGCAAGGCAGGCGCCGGCCGCCGCGGCAAGGCTCTCCAGTTCGCCATCCACCGCATTGCGCCGCGGCTGCCAGAGACCGCGACGGCGGGCGTCGCGAAGGCGCGCGGCAATCGCCGCGGCGGCAGCCGGGTTCTGCTCCAGCATGAAGTCGCGCACCGCCGCATCCGCCACATAGGCCTCGTGCAGGGCGGCGATCAGCTCCGGCGGCACGGCATCCGTCGTCTCGGCGAAGCCGACAAGGCGGTCGACCGTTTCGGCAAATTCAGCGGCCCCGCGCGGGCCGTGGCGCATCTGCCCGGCGATGAAGCGCGGATTGACGGCCCGCGCCCGCACCACGCGCGCCAGCGCCGCCGCCAGCGGCCGCGCGCACGGCCGGTCCGGGCGGGTGGTATCCAGCACCACCACATCGGCGCTGCGGCCGAGCGCTGAGAGCGCGGCCGAAAAGCCGCCGATGAAAGCGACGTCGGCCACGCCCTCCAGCAGGTCGCGGCCGGGGTCGTCCTGCCCGTGCAGCAACAGGTCGGCCGCCGCAACCCGCGCCGCAAAGGCGCCGGGCGCAGCCCGTGCCGTCCCCTCCGCCCCGCCGAAGGCATGGGAGGCGGCGGCGAGGTAATCCCGGCCGAGGTCGTCGCGCGCCTGCCACGCACCGCTGGTCAGCGCCGGCTCGATGCCGCTGCCATAGGCGCCGGCCGGCGAACCGAAGATGCGCTGCAGATGGGCGCCCCCGGCCGCCGCCGCGGCCAGCGGATTGTCGCCACCCTCTGCGCCACGCGCCGCAACCGCCGCCACGGCGGCATCCAGCAGCGCGATCTGGCCGGGAAACAGATCCCGGAACAGCCCGGAGATGCGCCACGTCACATCCACCCGCGGGCGGCCGGTCGCCGCCGGCGGCAGCACCTCGATGCCGCTGACGCGGCCGGTGGCGGCATCCCACACCGGCCGGCAGCCCATCAGCGCCAGCCCCTGCGCAATGTCCTCGCCGCCGGTGCGCAGGCTGGCGCTGCCGTAGAGGTCCATCACCAGCGCGCGCGGCCAGTCGCCGTGGGCCTGAAGATGGCACCGCACCACCTCTTCCGCCGCCTGCCGGCCGAGGGCAAACGACGTCGGTGTCGGCAGGGTGCGCGGATCGGCGGCGAAGAGATTGCGGCCCGTCGGCATCACATCGACCCGCCCGCGGGCCGGCGCCCCGGCGGGCCCGGGGTCCACCGGCCGGCCATCGAGCGCGCGCAGCAGCCCCTCGCGCTCGCCGGCGGCTGAGGCCCGTCGCAACGCTCCGTCGCCCGCTGCCGCACGGCCGTAGATGTGCTGGCCATCCTTGAGCACGGCTTCCTTCAGGTCGCAGAGCCATGCATCGATGCGCATCAGCGCCGTGTCGGCATCCGCATCCGCCGTCACGCCTGCCTCCGCGGCAAGGCCGCTTTCCCGCGCGGTTTCCACGATCAGACGGGCAAGACGGTCCCGCCGCCGGCGGTCGAGGCCATCGGCAGCGGCAAACTCGTCCACCAGTTGCTCAAGGGCGCGGTGGCCGTCGTCGAGCCCGGCCTCGATCAGCGGCGGCGTCAGGTGTCCCAGCGTCACGGCGGCGAGGCGGCGCTTGGCCTGCGCCGCCTCGCCCGGATTGCTGACGATGAAGGGATAGACCACCGGCAATGCGCCGGTGACGATTTCCGGGAAGCAGGCCTGCGACAGCGCAACCGTCTTGCCCGGCAGCCATTCCAGCGTGCCGTGCGCGCCGAGGTGGATCAGCGCGTGGCAGCCATCTCCCCCGCCTTCCCCGTCCGCGCCCGCTCCGCGCAGCCAGAAGCCGAAGGCGAGCAGATCGTGGCCGGGCGGCAGGGCGGGGTCGTGATAGTCCGCCCGCCGGCTGCCGGGCTGCCCGCGATCCGGCGCAAGCGCAATGGTGACCTGCCCGCAGGCCAGCGCCCGAAACCGGAAGACATCGCCGCCGCCGGCCGGCGCCGGGGCCCCCCACGCCGCCAGAACGCGGGCCCGGGCCGCCTGCGCAAGGCCGCCGAACGCCCGCTCATAGGCCGCCCGGGTCAGGCCCGGCGCCGCGGGCCGGCTCAGCGCCGCCATCAGGGCGCGCGGCGAAGGCGGAATATCGGCCACGTCATAGCCGGCATCCTTCAGATCGTGCAGGATGGCGAGCGCGCTCATCGGCACGTCGAGCCCCACCGCATAGCCGGTGCGACCGGGAGCATGGGGATAATCCGGCAGCAGCATCACCAGCCGGCGCTGTGCGCGCGGCGTCTGTTGCAGGCGCACCAGCGCGGCCACCCGGTCGGCCACCTGCGCCACGCGGTCCGGCCGGGCCCGATTGCGGCGCACCTCGCCTTCGCATTCCTTGAACGCGATCGCCCCGGCCAGCACGCGGCCGTCGAGTTCCGGCAGAACGACGTGCATCGCCAGATCGGCCGGGCCGAGACCGCGGTCGCTTTCCTCCCAGCCTTCCCGCAGGGTCGTCGCCATTACCGCCTGCAACAGCGGCACGCCGAGCGCGGCAAACAGCCCCTCAGCCGCCCCGGCAAAGGCCGTGGTGGTCACCGCCGCCGCCAGCGGCAGGCGCCCGGCCAGAGCGCGCAGCATTTCCGCCGCCGCCTCGTCGCGCAGGCCCGGCACGAAAGCGGCCAGCGTTCGCAGGCCGCGCGCCTCCAGCGCCGCGCACAGCGCCCCGACCGGCCCGGCATCGCCCGCCAGCAGCTGCGAGCGATAGAACACCACCAGCACAACCGGCCCCCCGCCGGCCGGCAACGCGGCATCGGCGCCGACGACGCCCGTGTCAGCCCGCCAGAAACCGCAGCGCGGCACGGCTTCTGCCGCCGCCTCTGCCTCCGCTTCTGCCGCCTGCGGCCCGCCGCCGAGCGCGGCAAGCCGGGCAAGGGCCTTGCGCACGTTGGCCGCGCCACCTTCGCGCAGCGCTGCCAGCAGCGCGGCCCGCGCGCCGGCCTCCACCTGCGAAAGGGCCGCCAGCCGCTCGTCGTCCACCCGGCATTCGCCGGGCAGCAGCACCAGAACGAGACCCGTGCGGACGGCAAGGGCGGCCAGGGCATCGCAGCCATAGCGCCACGCCTCATAGCCGCCGAGCAGCCGCACCAGCACCACGCGGGCATGGCGTGCAACCCGGTCGAGCCACAGGTCGACCGACATCGGATGCGACAACTGCCCGAGCGCGGTGAGGCGCAGTGT
Organism: Pseudoxanthobacter sp.; assembly: GCF_036822375.1. NCBI lineage: Bacteria > Pseudomonadati > Pseudomonadota > Alphaproteobacteria > Hyphomicrobiales > Segnochrobactraceae > Pseudoxanthobacter > Pseudoxanthobacter sp. Next base: position 94,656 of record NZ_DAISHT010000001.1, read on the forward strand.
CAGCCCGCCCGCGGCACCGCTGCGGAACGCCGCGTCGAAAGCCGCCAGATCGCTGTCGGAAAAGGACAGAACCGCCACATCGGCCGGCGCCTGGCCGAGATCGACGGGGCCGCCGATTTCGTCCAGCCGCGACGATGAGGTGGCAACGAGGTGCATCGCGGTCAGGCCCCGAGTGCGGCCGCCACCGCCGCGCGGTCGAGCCCCCTGAGGCCGATCACCACCAGCGACGTGGCGCGCGCCTCGCCCGGCCGCCATGCCCGGTCGAACCCGGTGCTGACGCGCGGGCCGACCGCCTGCACGAGCAGCCGCATGGGACGATCGCCGATGGCCGCGAAGCCCTTGATGCGCAGCACGTTTTCAAGCGCCGCGGCCGCCGCGACGCGCGCCGCGATTTCCTCCGGCGCCGACAGCGGCGGCAGCGTCACGACGAAGCTGTCGAAATCGTCGTGTTCGTGGTCGCCGGCATCGTCATGCAGCGTCCTGCGGCCGGCGATTTCGTCTTCCACGCCGAGGCCCAGACCGATCAGAACCTCCGGCTCCAGATCGCCGCCGGCGGCTTCCACCACCTTGACCGGGCGGGCCAGATGGCGGTCGATGCGCGCCCGCGCCGCGGCGCGCGCGGCATCGCTCAGCAGGTCCGCCTTGGTCATCACCACCAGATCGGCGCAGGCGACCTGATCGGCAAAAACTTCCTCCACCGGGTCATCGTGGGCGGGATCCTGCGCGGCCCGCTCGCGCTGCACCGCCAGCGGATCGGCCACCAGCGAGCCGTCGGCCAGCGCCGGACCGTCGACCACCGCCACCACGCCGTCGACCGTGACGCGGCTGCGGATCTGCGGCCAGCAGAACGCCTGCACCAGCGGCTTCGGCAGCGCCAGACCCGAGGTCTCGATCACGATGTGATCGACCTTCGGCTCAAGGGCGAGGATGCGATCCAGCGCCGGGCCAAAATCTTCCGCAACCGTGCAGCAGATGCAGCCGTTGGCGAGTTCGATGATGTTCTCGCCCGGGCAGGTCTCGATGCCGCATCCCTTCAGGATTTCGCCGTCAATGCCGACATCGCCGAACTCGTTGACGAGAATGGCCAGCCGCCGGTCGCGCGCCCGGGCGATCAGCGTGCGGATCAGGGTGGTTTTTCCGGCGCCCAGAAAGCCGGTCACGATGGTGCAGCCGACACGATCAACAACGGCCATCACGGCACCTCGGTGAGATTTTCAGGGGAAGGGATGCGGGCGATCAGACCGCGCTTCAGCGCCTCGGGCCGGCCGCGCCATGGCATCGTGCCATCGGCCGAAGCCGCCAGCAGCGCCGCACCGGCCACCAGATCGGCCGCGCCGGCGGCCGTCAGATCGCCGAAGACGTAGCTCCACGCGCCGGGGGCGGAAATGGCGGCGGAAAGCCCCCGCCGGCAGTTGGCAAGGCAGGCGACCCCGCGCACGGCAACCGCGCCGCCGGCCGCCGCAGCCAGTTCGCCGGCCGCCGCCAGCAGGGCGGCACCGTCGCCGGCGCCCGCGCCGCGACAGGTGCGACAGACGACGATCGTCGCAGTCGCAGCAGGGCTGCGATCGCGGATGGCCCCGGCCATGTCGCCGGGGAGAGCTGGGCTGGCAGCTGTCACCAAAAGTCACTCCCTGCCCGAGTTCACCCGCCGGGCATTCAAGGATCGATTCGGCGACGGCAGGTCTCCTGGCTCTCGGATCTTCGCCGGCCCACCGCCTTCCCGGAGCGGCGCATCTGCGCCTCCAGTGGCTTTCGTGGTGGTCGGCTCTCCGATTACAGTTGCGGGGACAGCTGCGGCATTGCCCCTTCGCCGGCATGGCTCCGGAGGCGCACCGCATTCCCTCTTAGCCCCTTCCATTGCGAGAAGGGGACCGTCTGGCCCTGAGTCATAAGTCAGGCCACGGAAGCCTGTCAACGCCGCCTCCGTCCGCCCGCCCGTGGCTTGCCAGCACGCCCGCCTGCGCTATGGTCAGCCACCGGGACAGCGCGTCCGCGCGCGGCTCGCACCGCTTTCTGATGGGATTTTTCAGACCTTGCCGCGGCGCCGGCGAACGGCCTGAAAGAGCCCTTTTTCCAACCCCTTGCCGGTGGAGGCACGATGCGCGAGATCGACGATTCGCAGGCTGAACGCCATGCGGAAAAGATGGCGCGCCGCAAGGCGGTTCAGGATGCCGAGGTGGCCTCCAAGACCCGCGAAAAGGGGCTGCTGATGGTCCACACCGGAGCCGGCAAGGGCAAGTCCACCGCGGCGTTCGGGCTTGCGCTGCGCATGCTGGGACACGGCCGGCGGGTTGGAATCGTGCAGTTCGTCAAAGGCGTGTGGGAAACCGGCGAGCAGCGCGCCCTTGCCGCCTTCGGGAATCAGGTGCTCTGGCACGCCATGGGCGAGGGCTTCACATGGGAGACACAGGACCTGCGCCGCGATCTGGCGGCGGCAGCGCGGGCGTGGGAACGGGCACAGGCGCTGCTGGCCGACGAGACTCTCTCGCTGGTCATCCTCGACGAACTGAACATCGCCCTGCGCTACGACCTGCTCGATACCGGCGCGGTGGTGGCCGCGCTGCAGGCCCGCCGTGCCGGCCTGCACGTGGTCGTGACCGGACGCAATGCGCCGCCGGCCCTGCTGGACGCGGCCGACCTCGTGACCGAAATGACGCTGGTGCGGCATCCGTTCCGGGCCGGCATCCGGGCCCAGGCCGGCATCGAGTTCTGATGCGATGACACCGGAAACAGGTTCCCCCGCCGCGCAGTCGCCCGGCCAGTCGCCGGAGAAGCCAGCCCCCGTTCCGGCCGCACCGGGGCCGCGCCGGGCCAGAGCGCTGATGTTTCAGGGCACGGGCTCGGACGTCGGCAAGTCGCTGGTGGTGGCGGGCCTGTGCCGGGCCTTCGCGCGCCGCGGCCTGCGCGTGCGGCCGTTCAAACCGCAGAACATGTCGAACAACGCCGCGGTTACGGCCGACGGCGGCGAGATCGGCCGCGCACAGGCGCTGCAGGCGCGCGCGGCCGGCGTGGCGGCAAGCGTGCACATGAACCCGGTGCTGCTGAAGCCGCAGAGCGAGACCGGCGCCCAGGTGGTGGTGCAGGGCCGCGTCTGGCAGGCCAGCGCCGCCGCAGCCTATCAGCGGGAGCGGGGCGCCCTGCTGCCGGCGGTGCTGGAGAGCTTCGGCCGCCTTGCCGCCGAAGCCGATCTGGTGCTGGTGGAAGGGGCCGGCAGCGCCTCGGAAATCAACCTGCGGGCCGGCGACATCGCCAACATGGGCTTTGCGC
>NZ_DAISHT010000002.1:0-34641 GCF_036822375.1 Pseudoxanthobacter sp.
AAGGCACGATCAGCGGCGCCAGCAGCATCAGCCGCACGCTTTCCGCCCGCGCCGACGACATGCGCCACAGCCCCAGCGCCGCCGCCGTGCCGACGGCCACGGACAGCACGGTTGCAAACAGGGCGATGAACAGGCTCTCGCCGACGGCCGACATCCAGCCCCAGTCGGTGAAGAACGTCACATAATGCTGAAACGAGATGCCGTTCCTGGGCAGCGACAGGTAGCGCTCCGTCGTCAGCGACACCGGAATGGCGACGAAGGTGGGCAGCATCAGAAAAAGCAGCACGGCCCACGCACACGCCACCACCAGTGGCCATCCCCAGCGTTCAAGCGGCGCGTTCATTTGGCACCAAACAGCTTTTTCACGTCCACGATGCGCGCCATGGCGGCGAGCAGCACCAGAACCGTGATGAGAAGAACCGACGCCATCATCGTGCCGACGCCCCAGCGAACCGTCTGGAAAATCTGCAGGCGCACATATTCCGCGATCATCGTCACCCGCCCGCCGCCGATGATGGCCGGCGTGACGAGGAAGCCGAGCGAGAGGATGAACACCAGCAGCCCGGCGGCGAATACGCCCGGCATGGAGAGCGGCAGGAAAATGGAGGTGAAGGTGCGCACCGGCCCGGCGCCGAGCGAGCGGGAGGCCGAGGCCAGCCGCGGATCGATGCCTTTCATGTTGGAATAGATCGGCAGCACCGCATAGGGGATCATGTAGTGCGTCATGGCCAGCACCACGCCGAACTCGTTGCGCACCAGCGCCAGCGGCTGGGCGATGAGGCCCGCCGACATCAGCGCCGTGTTGAGCAGGCCCTCCGAGCGCAGGATGGTGAGCCACGCGAACGCCCGCACCAGCACCGACACCCAGAACGGCACCAGCACGAAGGTGGCGATCGCCATGCGATGGCGCGGGCCGGCATTCAGCATCACATAGGCAATGAGATAGCCGAGCACGAGCGAGAAGACCGTGACGAGCGCCGACACGCGGAAGGTCGTGGCCAGCACACGCTGCAGGCCGGAAGACGAGAACAGCGCCAGATAGTTGTCAAAGCCGAGCTTCGGCACCGAGAAGCTCAGCCACAGCACGCTGAACAGCGGCATGGCATAGAATGTCGCCAGCAGCAGAATGAAGGGCGCCACCATGGCCCAGGCCGAGAAATTCCCGACCGGGGCCCGGCGCGCAACCGTTAGACTCGAGGCTGCGATGGTCGTCATCGGCGGCGCCCTTCCCTGTCGTCACGAACCCATCAGGTCAAGGAACTCGTTCTGCACGCGGTCGTAGTTTTCCGCATACCAGTCGCTGTTGACCGGGATCTGGCGGCGGTAGTTCGGCTCGTAGCCGCAGTCGATCTTCTTCAGCGCATCGGTCAGAAGCGCGCCGGCGGCCGGGTTGGCCGGGCCGTTGCCAAGCAGCTCAAGCAGCTTGATCTGTCGCTTCGGATCCTGCGTGGAGGCGATGAAATTGAACACCTCCGGACCGGCCGGATTGTTGACCAGCACCGGCATGATGCCCGGCGCGATAATGCCGTTGTCCCACGTCCAGCCGAGCTTGCCCTCGCTCTCGCGGTCGAGCACAGAGGCGCGCGTGCTCCAGATGCAGCCCATCGTCACTTCGCCGTCGCGGAACAGCTGCTGGCTCGCCGCGCCGCCGCCCCACAGCAGGAACTCGTCCTTGTGTTCCCTGAGAATGGCGAATGCCTTGTCGGTATCGAGCGGATAGAGCTTGTCGGGTTCGACGCCGGCGCCGATCAGAACGGCTTCAAGCGAGCCGATCAGCCACTTGTAAAGCGAGCGTTTGCCGGGAAAATCCTTGAAATTCAGGAAATCCTTGAAGCCGTTCGGCACCTTGCCGCCGGTCTTTTCCAGATTGTAGCCATTGACGGTCGAGTAGAGATAGGTGGCGCAGCCGTATTCGAACACGAATTCCGGGCGCACCTTGTCCTTGCTCACGACCTTGTAATCGTAGGGCTGGATGAGCTTTTCCTTGGCGAGGATCGGCAGGTAATAGGCATCGCCGTCGGTGCAGTCCCACGTCACCGAGCCGCTTTCCACCATCGCCTTGATGGACCCGGGGGTCGGTTCGCCGCCGATGATCGTCACCTTGATGCCGGTGTCGGCGGTGAAGGGCTCGCCCCACGCCGTGCCCCAGGCGGCAACGGCATCGCCGCCAAAGTTGACGACGACGATTTCGCTGGCCTTGGCGAGGGCGCCTTTCGCGTTCAGCGCAATCGGGGCAAAGCCGAGGGCCGCCATCGCCCACATGAAGGACCGGCGGCTCATCTCGCCGCGTTTCACGCGTTCAGCGGCAAGTTCGATGGTATCGGCAGCATGACGGGACAGCATCGGCAGGCATCCTCCAGCAGCAGCGGGGGGTGAAAGCAGCAGGTGAAGTGGCGGTCAGGCGGCCGTCTCGCCGGGCAGGCAGACGGTGGCTTCCGGTGCCCAGGAGAGCCACACCGGCGTGCCGGTTGCAGGCTCGGTTCCGAGCTGGGCCGAAAAGGCGGTCACGAGCAGCAGGCCGAATTCGGCCGTTGCAACGGCAATTTCCATGGTGGCGCCCAGATAGGCGACGGATTCGATCGTGCCGCGGGCCCGGTTGAGGCCGCGCTCCGGCGGCTCGGTGCCGATGCGCACCTTCTCCGGCCGCAGCGAAAGGGTGACCGCGCCGTCCGCCAGCGGCGGCACCGGCCCGCGATGGCGCACCCGCGCCTCCCCGACCGCAATTTCCGCCTCTTCGCCATGGCGGGCGACGAGACGCCCGTCGATGAAGGCGCTGCGGCCGAGGAAGGCTGCGGCAAAGCGCGAGTTCGGGCGCTCGTAAAGCTCGCTCGGGGCACCGATCTGCACCAGCCGGCCGCCGTCGATGATCGCGACGCGGTCGGACATGGTCATCGCCTCATCCTGATCGTGCGTCACATAGATGAAGGTGGCGCCCAGTTCGGCATGAAGGCGTTTCAGCTCCAGCTGCACTTCGCCGCGCAGCTTGCGGTCCAGCGCGCCGAGCGGTTCGTCGAACAGCAGGATGTCGGGCGAAAAGACCAGCGCCCGGGCAATCGCCACGCGCTGTTGCTGGCCGCCCGAAAGCTGGCGCGGCAGGCGGTCGGCCATGCCCCGCAGGCGCACCAGATCGAGCGCCTCGTTGACCTTGTGCGCGATCTCCGCCTTCGGCGTGCCGCGGATTTTCAGCGGATAGGCAATGTTCTGCGCCACCGTCATGTGCGGAAACAGGGCATAGCCCTGAAACACCATGCCGAAATTGCGCTTTTCCGGCGGCAGCAGCGTAATGCGCCGGCTGTTGACGAAGATGTCGCCGGCCGTGGGCTCCACGAACCCGGCGATCATCATCAGAAGCGTCGTCTTGCCGGACCCGGACGGGCCGAGCAGCGTCAGGAACTCGCCCGGCGCTACGTCGATCGACATGTCCCTGACCGCCGTGACGGCCCCGTAGGTCTTGCAGCAGTCGCGAATGGTGAGACTGTTGGCGCGGGCAAGACCTCTGTCCGCCTCAGTGCCGGAGCCGTGGCCGGTCTCGTAAGCGAGGCGAGCGGTCCCGATTTTCGGAAGCGGTGTCATGCGTGGCATTGCCTTCGTCCGAATTTTCACCGATGTGAACATTCACGCAGAGGAAATGCCTTTTCACAAGCCCGAAAATTAGGCTGGAAGAATGAAATTTCTGCGGCCGCCGGGCATTTGATGTGCAATTGGAACGCAGGTGCGGCCGGCAGCGCAGCGATTTGAACCGGATTCTGTATTTTTCCGCCATGAACAAGCGGCCGCGCTGCAAAAACGCCCCGCGCCGGCCGGCCGGGGCGGCGTGCGTTTTCTGCTTGCGCCCCGGCGCTAAAGGTGCTGATCTGATTTCATACAGATGAATATGGCCCCTGAGACCCGGAGGGACCGGCATGCATTCCACCGCTGCCGCCGCACCATTGGCCCCGGAGCGCGACGAAGCCGAGTGGCAGACCCGCATCGATCTTGCGGCGTGCTATCGCCTCGCCGCGCACTATCGCATGACCGATCTCATCTACACCCACATTTCAGCGCGGGTGCCGGGCCGGCCGGGGCGCTTCCTGATCAATCCCTACGGCGCACGCTGGGAAGAGATCACGGCCTCCAGTCTGGTCGAGATCGATGTCGACGGCAACAGGGTCGACCCGGCCGGGCCGCGGGTCAACCCGGCCGGCTTCACCATTCACAGCGCCGTGCACATGGCGCGCCACGATGCGCGCTTTGTGATGCACACCCACACGCGCGCCGGCGTCGCCGTCTCCTCGCTGGCCGAGGGGCTGTTGCCGCTGAACCAGATCGCGCTGCAGTTCCATGGCCGCGTCGCCTACCACGACTTCGAGGGCATCGCGCTCGATCTGGACGAACGGGCACGCATCGTCGCCGATATCGGCGCGAAGCCGGCGCTGATCCTGCGCAATCACGGCCTGCTGACGGTAGGCCGCTCGGCCGCGGAGGCCTTCAGCCTGATGTATTATCTGAATGCCGCCTGCGACATTCAGGTTTCCACCCTCTCCATGGGGCGCCCCGTGATCCCGGTGGATGAGGCCATCGGACGCCGCGTCACGGCGCAATACGACCAGATGGCCGAGGACGACGGCGACCTGATGCTGGAATGGGCGGCGCAGTTGCGCCTGCTCGACAGCCTCGACCCGACCTACAAGTCCTGAACATCACCGGCGGGCCCTGCCGGCAGGCGGACCCGCACGGTTGCGTCAGCGTCAATCAGGGACCGGGCGAAAAATGACCCGGCCTTACAACACACCCCAGACCGGAACAGCCTGTAGCGAAAAGGCTCTGATGCCATGACGATCAACGAAACCGGAGTGCAGTTCGCGCGCAGCGGTCAGACATGGACGCTGCCGGCGAGCTGGTATCACAGCGACGAGATCTTCGCCGAGGAGCGCGTGCGCATCTTCGAGAAGAACTGGATGCTTTTCACCTGGTCGCAGCGGATGCAGAAGCCGGGCGATTATGTGCGCGGCACGGTCGCCGGCCATGCGATCTTCGCCATCCGCGGCGACGATGGCGTGGTGCGCGCCTTCCACAATGTCTGCCGCCACCGCGGCGCAGAGCTTCTGGGCAAGGACGAAGGCCGCTGCGGCCGCCATGTCGTGTGCCCCTATCACGCCTGGTCGTTCAACCGCGCCGGCCAGCTTGAGCGGGCGCGCGATTTCGGCGGCGACATCGCCTTCGACCGCGAGGAGTGGGGCCTCTATCCGGTTGCCGCCGAAGAGTGGCGTGGCCTGATTTTCGTGCGCATCGCCGCCGAAGGCCCGACGCTGAAGGAGTGGCTCGGCCCGATCGATACCATGGCGGCCGACTATCCGCTCGAACAGCAGAACTATTTCATGTCCAAGGAGCGCGAAGTCGCCGTGGACTGGAAGACCTACGGCGAGAACTATCTGGAGTGCTATCACTGCCGCACGATGCACCCCGGCCTGTGCGATTCCCTCGATATCGACAAATATGTCATCGACGTTCACTTCGAGGATCGCTTTTTCCACCTTCACGCCCCTGCCCGTGACGGCGGCTTCACGCGCGGGCTCTATTTCTATCGGTTCCCGGGGCTGATGCTGAACCTCTACGACTGGGGCTCGTCCATTGCCACGGTCGAGCCCATCGCGCCGGGCCGCATCCGCCACGTCAACTGGTACTTCTTCACCGATGTCTCGCCGGAAAAGGCGGAGGAGAACCGCAAGGCGGCAGAATGGTCGGCCGAGATCGTGAGCGAGGATATCGACATCATTCTCGGCGTGCAGCGCAATCTGGAAGGCGGCATCTATCAGCGGGGCCCGCTGTCGCCGAAATATGAACACGGCGTGCTCGGCTTCCAGAACATGGTGCGCACCGAACTCGGCGAGGGCGCTCCGCGCCTGATGGCTGCCGAATAAGCCGCCCGGCCGGCAAACCAACCCGCAGGGCCCGCCCGGCAGACCGCCGCGCGGGCCCTTGCCTTTTCACGCTCCGGCACAAAGACACCGCGCGAGAGGCCCGCCATAAGGGCGCTGCGCCGGATTTCCGCCACCGGACAGGAATGAAAAAGGCCGCGCGAAGTGCGCGGCCTGTCCCGGCCCCGGATTGTTTCGCACCCGGTCTTCAGTAGGTCGGCGGGGTGATCGCCCACACCACCTGCAAGGGACCGGTGCCGCTGTTGCGGTAATGGTGCGGCCGCGTGCTCTCAAACGAGAAGCTGTCGCCGGCGCGCAGATGGTAACGCTTGTTATCGACCCACAATTCCATCTCGCCGGTCAGAATGAGGCCCGCTTCCTCGCCCTCGTGGCTGTAGGGCTCCGGCCCGGACCCCGCGCCGGGCTGAATGGTGCAGAACAGCAGCTCCAGCGCACCGTGCAGGTCCGGCACCAGCAGTTCGTCGATGAGGCTGTTGTCGTCGATGCTCATGCGGCGCCGCTTGTCGGCCCGCACCACGACATCGCCGTCCTCCTCCGCACGGTCGGAGGTGTCGGAGCGGAAGAACCAGCCGATGGTGACGCCCATCACCTCGGCAATCTGCTGCAACTGACGGATGGTGGGCGTGGAAAGTCCGCGCTCCACCTGCGACAGATGACCGACCGAAAGCCCGGTGCGGCCGGAAACCTCCGCCAGCGTCATCGCCTTGCGCTTGCGCGCCTCGCGGATCATCGGCCCGAGGGCGGCAACGGGATCCTCGGCTGTGCCGGCCGCAGCCGGCACCTCGTCATCGGGCACCCGGTCCGCCTCCGCCGCGCGCGGCGGCAGCGGGCGGGCCCCGTGCCGCTCGGTGCCTTCGGCCGATACGCCGTCTCTGGCAAAGCGTGCGTCACTCACGAACGACCCCTGCTCTGTTTGCTGTTACCGCCGCCGGCCAGTGCGCCGGCGCACACCTGCAGACCGGCAGCCGGCCCCGCCCTGCCGGCTGCCGGCACCCCCGGCGGGCCTTGCGATCGGCCTGAAGCGGTTTTCATCTTTGTGAAGATTAATCCGCCGCGATCACGTCAGCAAGGCTTACCCGATGCATATGTGACGACGCAATCGCATAGCGGCACCGGCCGAAGCCGGCGAATCGGTACGGCTGCGCCGAAAACCCGCGGCGACATCGCGCCGGCGAGGCGGCGAGACCGCGAAAGCCGCCCCACGGGCGGGGCCGTCGCGCGGGCATGCCGCTGTTGCGGACGATTCGGACGGGACGGCGCCCGCCCCTTCGCCGCCGGCAGCCCGGCACCGTGCACGGCCGGCAGCCTGCAACCGCTCCATGCTGCGCCGATTGCACCGATAATGACCTGAACCGGCGCCGCTTTCGCCCGCGCCGCGCCGGCTGGCTGTGCGCGCCGGCGACGGAATTTTGCCGCCGGCCCGGGCCGCCACGCGGCCCCGCGGGCAGCGGCCCCGCGGTGAGTGCGCGGGAAAGGGCGGGATTGCTGCCTGTCGGGTCATCGCGCCCAATGTTTCATCTTGACCAAACGCGGCGCGGATATTTTCATGCATCTGAAATTCAGCGAGGGAGCCTGAGGTCGATGGGTGTGGAGATGGTCTCGGCCGAAAGCGCCAGCCGCCCGCGCTATGGCGCACTGGCGCCGCTGCCGGGCACCCGGCAGGTGATCGTGGCCGACGACGCGGGGCTGGCGGCGGCCGGGCGGCTCATCGCCGCCGCGCCGGCCGGCTTTGCCGCCGCGGCAACGCTGATCGCCATTGCCCCGGCTGCGGCGCTGCCGGCAGCCGGCCGCACCGTAACGGTGGCCGGCATCGACGAGGCCATTGCCGCGCTTCAGGCGCTGCTTGAACAGGCGGACATGGGCACCCGGCTCTACATCGCCGGTGCCGACCCCACGCTGGCGCTGGTGCGCCGGGCCGGGCTGGCAGCGGGGCTTTCGGCCGATGCCATCGCGGCCGAGGAGTGCGGCGCCCCCCGGCGCCGGGTGCGGTGCATGCACTGCGCCACCATCGTCGACGATGTCACCGAACCCCGCATCACCTGCCCCTCGTGCGGGCTGGAGCTTGCGGTGCGCGATCATTATTCACAGCGGCTGGCAGCCTATCAGGGCGTCTGGGTCGGGCCCGGGCCGGTGCGCATCACCAGCGCGGAGACCGCCTCGTGACAGCCGACGAAATCCCGATGCGCGTTGCCGAGATCGTGCCGCTGACCGCCGACATCCGCGCCTTCCGGCTGGTGGCAACGGACGGGCGCGCCCTGCCGGCCTTTTCCGGCGGAGCCCACATCACGCTGCTGCTGTCGTCCGGCGCGCGCCAGTGGCGCAATGCCTATTCGCTGACCGGCCGGCCCGGCGACACCGATGGCTACACCATCGCCGTGCGCCGTGAAGCCGGCGGGCGCGGCGGCTCGCGCTTTCTGCACGAAGCGGTTGCGGTGGGCGACGAGATCGCCGTGCTGCCGCCGGCCAACGCCTTTGCGCTGGTGGCGACGGCCCGCCACCACCTGTTCATCGCCGGCGGCATCGGCATCACCCCGTTTCTGCCGATGGCCGAACAGGCGGCTGCACAGGGGCAGGATTTCGAGCTGCACTATGCCGCCCGCTCCGCCGCCGAAGCCGCCTTCGGCGATGTGCTCGCGGCCCGCTTCGGCAACCGCGTCACGCTCTATGCCAGCGACGCCGGCAGCCGCATGGATCTGGCGCGGCTGGTCGCCGGCCGGCCGCTCGGCACCCATCTCTATGTCTGCGGCCCTTCGCGCCTCATCGAGGCCGCCTTCGATGCCGCCCGCGCAGCCGCATGGCCGGAGAGCGCGCTGCATGCCGAAGCCTTCACCCCGCCGCCGACAGGCGACACCTTCACCGTTACGGTGGCGGCCTCCGGACAGGAAATCGCCGTCGGCGCCGAACAGAGCCTGCTGGAGGCGCTGGAGGCGGCGGGCATCGACGTTCCCAATGTCTGCCGGGGCGGCGCCTGCGGTGCCTGCTTCACCGACGTGAAGGAATGCGACGGCACCATTCTGCACAACGACCACTATCTCTCACCGGACGAGCGCGAGAGCGGCACCTGCATCCTGCCCTGCGTGTCGCGCTTCGCCGGCCGCAGGCTGGTGCTCGATCTGTGAAACCCCGCGCGGAGGACCCGACGATGTCTTCGCTTTCCGCCCCGCAGACGGCCGGCAGCCCCGTGCCGGATTTCAGCGACCAGACCTTTCGCGGGGCCTACAGCTTCCGCAACTCGCCGGCGGCCATCCGCCGCTTTCCCTACCCGTTCGCCGAAGACCGGTATGCCTATTCGATGAACGTGGAACCGCACCTGCCGGGCCCGGCCGGCTCGGTGTTCGAGCATCTCTTCGATATCGACGAGCACTATGCGGCCGAGGTCAACGACCGGGCCATCGTGCTGCGGCAGGATCCCTCCCGCTGTCTCGCCCTGCCGCACATGATGGCGGCACAGTGGGACATGCTGGAACTGATCACGACCGAACTGGCGAAGAGCTATCCGGCGCTGTTCGCGCTGGAGCGCGCCGGCAGCCGCTGGCGCTGGATCAACCGCCCCCTCGGGTTCGACCACACCTTCACCTTCGGCGCGGCGGAAAGCCTGCCGCCCGGGCCCGACGGTCCGGTGGGGCCGATGGAATATATCGCCCGGCAGATGCAGGGCGACTTCACCCTGCTCGACCAGCGCGACAACAACCTGTGGCTCGATGCCGGCGTGCTCACCTCGCCCGGCAACTGGTCGCTCGATTTCAATCTCGGCATGAACTTCATCGAGTGGCACGGCCCGGTGCCGGCGCGGCCGGAGACGCAACTGTTCGAGCGCGCGCTGCACTATCTGATGGGCCTCCGCGTGGGGGCGCCGGTGCGCCGCCTCAACTGGTCGACGACGGTCGAACCGCGCCTCGACACCGGGCTGGAAGCCTATCCGGACTGGGGCCGCCACCGTCAGGGCGTCACGCGCGAGAATCTCGGCGAAAAGCTGCACATGCGCATCGAGTTGCAGTCGCTCTACCGGCTGCCCCGCTCCAACGCGATCCTGTTTTCCATCCGCTGTTACCTGCTGTCGCTGGCCGATCTGGTCACCGTGCCGGGCTGGGGGCCGCGCTTTGCCGGCGTGTTGCAGAGCCTGCCGCCGGAGATCGTCGCCTACAAGGGTCTTGCGCCCTATATCGACCCGATCTGCGACTATCTGGCCGCCCACGCGGCCGCCTGATCGCCTCTTCTTTCTCCCCTCCCGCCAACGGACAAGCGCACCATGGTTGCCGACCACTTCCTGAAATTTCCCCCGCCCCCGGCCGAGCCGGCCGCCGGCCTGCCCGCCGGCTGGACGGTGATCGCCGGCGAGCCGGTGGCCCGCGGCGCGCGCTTCTACACCGCCGATGACGGCACCGCGCTCTCCGGCTGGTGGTCGTGCACGCCGGGCAGCTTCGAGGTCGTCTACGACAAGTGGGAGTTCTGCCACATGCTCTCCGGCCGCTGCACCATCACGCCCGCCGGCAAGGCGCCCGTCGATCTCGGTCCCGGCGATGCTTTCATTCTGGAGCCCGGCTTCAAAGGCACCTGGACGGTGCACGAAACGATGACGAAACACTTCGTCTTCAAGCTTGAGCCGGCGGCCTGAAAGCCGGCCGGTGCGGCCGGCTTGCGCAGCGCCGGCCGCTTTGCGCCGTGTCAATGACGCGGCGCCCTCGTTTCGCCATCTCAGCTGTAAAGCGGACCGGGGGGTCCGCGGCATGACAGCCAACGGCAAGCTTCGTTGCCGATTGTGCCGTGCCTTGTGTCCGTGTGCCCGGACAACGATCAGGCGGGACCAGAAGGAACGACAGCGTTGGGGGGAAGTCTGGCCGATGCCCTTTATGCCGGGCTGCTGATTGCGGGCAGCGTCGCGGCCGCCGCGGCATTGTGGGCGTTCGCCCGGCAAAGACGCCGCCACGCCCTTGACCTGCGGGAGCGCAGCGCCGCCCAGAGTGCGCTCGCCCGGGAACTCGCCGGCAGCCGCGAGACCGAGCGCTGGTCAAGCGGCCTGATCGAGGCCGCCCCGGTCGGCCTGATGGTGATCGATGCGCAGGGCCGCATCGTTCACGCCAACCGCACGGCGCTCGGCATCTTCGGCTATGAGCCCGGCGAACTCGACGGCATGGCGGTCGAAGACCTGATGCCGGAAGACCGGCGGCACGGCCATCCGGAAAAGGTGCGCGCCACCTTCACCAACCCGGTGTCGCGCTCGCTTGCCTCCAAGGACGGCATTTTCGGCCGGCGCCGGGACGGCACCATCTTTCCGGCCGACATCGGGCTGAACACCCTTCAGGTGCGGCCGGGAGATGCCCGCCAGATCGCCGTTTCGGTGACCGATCTCAGCTAACGCAAGCGCATGGAGCGCGCTTTTGCCGACCAGCTCGCCTTCCAGAACACGCTGATCGAGACCATTCCGCTGCCGATCTACTACAAGGACGCGCAGGCCCGTTTTCTCAGCACCAACAGGGCGTTCGAGGAAGCCTTCGGGGTTGCCCGCGCGCAGCTGCACGGCCGCACGTCGCTGGAGTTTCCCGGCCAGCCGCCGGCCCTGCTGCAATATATCCACGACCGCGATGTCGCCGCGATCGCCAACGATGCGCAGTCTGTGAACGGAGAGGCGATCCGGCGCGAACTGGCCGACGGGCAGATCCACGACATGCTGTGCTGGCGGCGGGCCTTCGCCCGCGCCGACGGCGCTCCCGGCGGCATGATCGGCGCCTTTGTCGACATCACGCCGCAGAAGGAGGCCGAGCGCGCGATTGCCCGCGCCAAGGAGGCCGCCGAGGCATCCACGGCCGCCAAGTCGATGTTCCTCGCCAACATGAGCCACGAACTGCGCACGCCGATGAATGCCGTGATCGGCATGACGCACCTCGTGCTGCAGACCGACCTGACGCCGCGCCAGCGCGATTATCTGGAGAAAATCCGGCAGGCCGGCAACACCCTGCTCAGCCTCATCAACGACGTTCTCGATGTCTCCAAGATCGAAGCCGGCCGGCTGGAGCTGGAGGATGTCGACTTCGACCTCGACGATGTCATTGCCGGCGTCATCTCCGTTTCCTGCGGCCGGGCGGCGGAAAAGGGGCTGGAACTGCTGGTCGACGTGCCCCTCGACGTGCCGCGTGCGCTGGGCGGGGACGGGCTGCGCCTCGGGCAGGTGCTGATCAACCTTATCGGCAACGCCATCAAGTTCACCGGCCACGGCCACATCATCCTGTCCGGCCGCGTGCTGGAGGAGGATGCGCAGCGCCTGCTGCTGGGCTTCTCGGTGCGCGATACCGGCATCGGAATGTCGGCGGAAGAATGCGAGCGGCTGTTCCGGCCCTTCGCGCAGGCCGATGGCTCCATCACGCGCCGCTTCGGCGGCACCGGTCTGGGGCTTTCCATCGCGCGCAGCCTGGTGGAACAGATGGGCGGCCGCATCGCGGTCGAAAGCGCGCCGGGGGCCGGCTCGCTGTTCAGCTTCACGGTGCGGTGCCGGCGTGCCAGCGGCCCGCCGCGCCGGCTGCGCATGCCGCCGGGCGCCCTGCGCGGCCTGCCGGTGCTGCTGGCCGACAGCAGCGACGCCGCCCGCACCATCATGACCGGCACCCTGACCCAGCTCGGCTGCCATGTGACAGCGGTGGCCACCATCCCGGCGCTGCGCGAGGCGGCGACGGCAACCGCGTTCCGTTTCGCCTTCATCGATTCCGCCCTTGCCGCCGGTGCCGAGGCAGACGTGCTGGCCGCCCTGCGGCCGGAAGGCGTGGCCGGACCGGGCATCATCCCCATCGGCCGCTTCGGCGACGACACCCTGCGCGGCATCGCCGATACCCTCGATGCCGTCGGCATGCTGAGCCGGCCGGTCAGCGCCTCCGATCTGTGCGATCTGATGACCGATCTGACCCGCGGCGAGGGCGCCCGCCCGGCGGCATCGCCGGCCGCCGGCGCGCCGGTGCCGCACTTTGCCCGCCAGCGGATTCTCGTGGTGGAAGACAGCGCGATCAACCGCCAGATTGCAGGCGAACTGCTGGGCATCGCCGGCCTTGAGACCGATTTCGCCGAGGACGGGGAACAGGCCGTCAGCCTGCTTGCGGCCGGCGGGCCGGACCGCTACGCCCTTGTGCTGATGGACCTGCAGATGCCCCGCATGGACGGCATCACCGCGGCGCAGACGATCCGTGCCGACGCTCGCTTTGCCGATCTCCCGATCGTTGCGCTGACCGCCCATGCGCTGGCGGCAGAGCGCGACGACGCGCTGGCAGCCGGCATGAACGACCACCTCTCCAAGCCGGTCGATCCGGCGCTGTTCTACGACATGCTGACGCGCTGGCTGCGCCCGTCTGGCTTCTCGCCGGCCGCAGAGCGGGCTGATGACGCCGCCGGCCGGCATCCCGCCCGGGTTACCGGGGTCGACATTGCCGGAGGGCTTGCCCGCGTTGCCGGCAATGAGAAGCTCTATTTCGACCTTCTGGCCCGCTTCGCCGCCGGCGAGCGCGATGCCGCGCAGCGCATCGCGGCCTGCCTGCCGGACAATCCGGCCGATGCCGAACACATGGCCCACCGGCTGCGCGGCCTTGCCGCCAACATCGGCGCCACAGCCATTGCCGATGCCGCGGCGACGCTGGAGATGAGCCTGCGCGGCCGCGCGCCGCAGGCGCTGTGGCAGGCCGGGCTGGCAACGCTGACGCAGGCGATTGCGGCCACGATGGCCGATCTGCCGGCGCCGCCCCCGGCCCCGGGCACCGCGCAGACCGCGGTCGCGGCAGCGCCCGCCGGCCGCAACCTCGACCGCCTCGCCCGCCTGCTGGTTTCCGGCGACGCCGAGGCCGCGGAAGAGTTCAATGCCCGCCGCGCCGATCTGGCCGACCGGCCGGCCAGCGAACTGCGGGCACTGGAAAAGGCCATTGCGGACTTCGATTTCGCTGTTGCCGAAGAGATCGTGCAGACCATAATCGCGGCCGATGGTCGCCAGAGTGCAGACATGACGATGGAGCAGGCCCCGTGACAAGCCCCGCGCCCGGTTCCGTCTCCGGCCAGGAGGCCGGCGAACGCAATACGATCCTGCTCGTCGACGACACGCCCGATAATCTCGCCCTGCTCTCCGGGCTGCTGCGCGGCACCTATCGTGTGCGCGTGGCCAACAGCGGTGCCCGCGCCCTGCAGATCGTGGCGGCCGATGCGCCGCCCGACCTCGTGCTGCTCGATGTGATGATGCCGGACATGGACGGCTACGAGGTCTGCCGCCGGCTGAAATCCGACCCGGCCACGCGCGACGTGCCGGTGATCTTCATCACCGCCCGCTCGCTGCCGGAAGACGAGGAGCGCGGCTTTGCCGCCGGCGCCGCCGACTACATCACCAAGCCGATTTCCCCGCCGATCCTGATGGCGCGGGTGGCCAACCACCTTGCGCTGCGCAGCGCCCTCGCCTGCCTCGCCGATCAGAACCGCCTGCTCGCCCATGCCGTCCGGCAGCGCACCAGCGAGCTGGAGCGGGTGCAGAACGCCACCATCCTCGCCATGGCTTCGCTGGCCGAAACCCGCGACAACGAAACCGGCAATCACATCCGCCGCACCCAGCATTATGTGCGCGCGCTGGCGGTGTGGCTGCGCGATCACCCGGAATACGGACCGGAACTGACGCCGGAGAACATCGACCTGCTGTTCCGCTCGGCCCCCCTGCACGATATCGGCAAGGTGGGCGTGCGCGACAACGTGCTGCTCAAGCCCGGCGCGCTGACGCCCGACGAGTTCGAGCACATGAAGACCCACACCACCATCGGCCGCGACGTGATTCAGGCCGTGGAACGGGAGGTCGGCCCCGGCATCCCGTTCCTGCGCATCGCGCGCGAGGTGGCCTATTCCCATCAGGAAAAATGGGACGGTTCGGGCTATCCGCAGGGGCTGAGCGGAACCGACATTCCGCTGAGCGCCCGGCTGATGGCGGTGGCCGACGTCTACGATGCGCTGATTTCGGAGCGCATCTACAAGCGGGCCATGGCGCACGAAGAGGCGGTGGAAGTCATCCGCCGCGGCCGGGGCAGCCATTTCGACCCCGCCGTTGTCGATGCCTTTCTGGCTGTCGCGCCGGAATTTCAGACCATCGCGCGCCGGTTCAACGACTGATCGCCCGCGGTTCCGCGGGCCGGCCCGCTCCGCTATGGTCGGCGGGCCGGAGGAATCGGCAAGGGGGAGCCATCATGGATCAGGGCGGCACAGCCGGCGCACCGACGCTGGCCGACATTCAGGCCGCGGCCGGGCGTCTGGAGGGCCGGATCGCCCGCACGCCCTTCCTGCATTCCAGCACGCTGTCGCGCACGCTCGGTGCCGAGGTCTGGCTGAAATTCGAGAACCTGCAGTTTACCGCCTCCTTCAAGGAGCGCGGTGCGCTGAACCGGCTCATGACGCT
Organism: Pseudoxanthobacter sp.; assembly: GCF_036822375.1. Lineage (NCBI taxonomy): Bacteria > Pseudomonadati > Pseudomonadota > Alphaproteobacteria > Hyphomicrobiales > Segnochrobactraceae > Pseudoxanthobacter > Pseudoxanthobacter sp. Next base: position 15,316 of record NZ_DAISHT010000002.1, read on the forward strand.
GTCGCCCGACGAGCGCGCCCGGGGCGTCATCGCCGCTTCGGCCGGCAACCACGCTCAGGGCGTGGCCTATCACGCCGCCCGCAACGGCATTGCCGCGACCATCGTGATGCCGGAGACGACCCCCAACGTGAAGGTTGCCCGCGTGCGCGAGCACGGAGCGCGCGTGCTGCTGCACGGCGCCGATTTTTCCGCCGCCGCGGCGGAGATGCAGCGCGTGGCGGCAGCGGAGGGGCTGACGATCGTCCATCCGTTCGACGATCCGGCCATCATCGCCGGTCAGGGCACGGTGGCGCTGGAAATGCTGGCCGACGTGCCGGAGCTGGATACGCTGGCCGTTCCCATCGGCGGCGGCGGTCTGATCGCCGGTGTCGCCATCGCGGCACGGGCGCTGAAGCCCGGCATCCGCATCGTCGGCGTGCAGTCGGCCGTCTTCCCCGGCATGGCGCGCGCGCTTGGCCGCTTCTCCGGCCCGCGGCGCGGCGGCTCGTCGGTGGCCGAGGGCATTGCGGTGACAGAGCCCGGCGCGCTGACCCGGCGCATCGCCGGCGACCTTGTCGACGAGATCGTTGTGGCCGACGAAGACACCATCGAGGAGGCTGTGGCGCTGCTGCTGGGCGTGGAAAAGACGCTGACAGAGGGGGCCGGCGCGGCCGGCATCGCCGGCCTGATGAGCCGGCCGGCGCTTTTTGCCGGCCGCCGGGTGGGGGTGGTGCTTTCCGGCGGCAACATCGACACCCGCGTTCTGGTCGCCGTGCTGCAGCGCCACCTGACCCGCATCGGACGCATGGTGCGCATCCGCGCCGAACTGCCGGACAATCCCGGCTCGCTTGCCCGCCTCACAGCCATCGTCGCCGGCCGCGGCGGCAACATCTACGAACTGCGCCACGAGCGCTTTTCGGCGGCAAGCCGCGCCAAGGAGAGCGGCGTGGCAATCGATGTGGAACTGCGCGATGCCGACGATCTCGCCCCGCTGATCGCCGATCTGGAGGCCGAGGGCTTCGCCGTCCGGCCCGAGGCGTTCTGACGCCGCAGGCAGCCGCGCAGCGCCGCACAGCAGGAAGGGACAGACCATGCCGGACATCGCCGCCGACGGGCGCACCGCCCTTGTCACCGGCGCGGGCAGCGGCATCGGCCGCGCCGTCGCCATCGGGCTCGCCGCCGCCGGCTGGCGGGTGGCGCTGGCGGGCCGGCGACCGGAGGTGCTGGAGCAGGCCGCGGCCGAAGCCGGCAACGGGGCCCGCGCCTTTCCCGCCGACATAACCGATCCGGCGGCCGTGGCGTCCCTGTTCGCCGGCGTCGGCGCGGCGTTCGGCCGGCTCGACCTGCTTTTCAACAATGCCGGCGTCATGGCCCCTCCGGTCAATCTGGAGGATCTGCCGTTCGGGGACTGGAAGGCCGCCGTCGATACCAACCTGACCGGCGCTTTTCTGTGCACGCAGGCAGCCTTCCGCATGATGAAGGCGCAGGACCCGATGGGCGGGCGCATCATCAACAACGGCTCGGTTTCCAGCGCCGTGCCGCGACCCAACTCCGCCCCCTACACGGCCACCAAGCACGGCGTGCTGGGCCTGACGCGCGCCACCGCCCTCGACGGGCGCAAATACAACATCGCCTGCGGCCAGATCGACATCGGCAACGTGGAAACCGACATGACGGCGGCCATGAAGCGCGGTGTGCTGCAGGCCGATCTTTCGGTGCGTCCCGAACCGACCTTTGCGCTGCGCCATGTGGTTGAGGCGGTGCTGTACATGGCCGGTCTGCCGGCGGATGCCAACGTGCTGCAGATGACGGTGATGGCCAGCGCCATGCCGCTGGTGGGTCGCGGCTGAGAGCCGGCGGCCGGCGCGGCGCTTGCATCGCCGGCGTGGCGTGCTTATTGCACTGCGATCACAAACGCCCGGCGGCGCGCGGCTGGCCGGGAATCGGGATGGCACGATGCCGGGGGCGTATGGCCATACCGGAGCAGGAAGAGGCATGCCCAGGTCTGCGACCTATACCGCGTTGGACTTCAATCCCGCCGGCTGGCTGAAAGCACGCTCCCTTCCCGTCCGCGTCGCGGTCGTGGCGGGGTGCGTCGTTGCGCTGTCGGTCATTTCCTATGCGGAAGTGCCGATGGTGCCGGTGCCGGTCACGCTGCAGACACTCGGCGTCACGCTCGCCGGAGCGCTCTTCGGCTGGCGGCGCGGCGCTCTCGCGGTCGCGCTCTGGCTGCTGGCCGGCGCCCTCGGCCTGCCGGTGCTGTCGGGCGGCGGCAGCGGCTATCGCCACTTCCTCGGCCCGACGGCCGGTTATCTGTTCGCCTTTCCGCTGGCTGCGATGCTGACCGGGTGGCTTGCCGAACGGGGCTGGACCGGCGAGGCGATGACCATGGCGCTGCTGTCGATGCTGGCCGGCAACGGCCTCTGCCTGCTGATCGGGTGGGCCTGGCTTGCGGCGGGCATCGGCATGGAACAGGCCTTCATTCACGGCGTGGCGCCGTTTCTCATCGGCGCCGGCCTGAAGGCCGCATTCGGCGCCGCACTGCTGCGCGCACTGGCCGGGCTGATGCAGCACCGGCAGCAGCGCCGTCTCTGAGGCAGCGTAGCCGGGCCCGGCCTCAGCGCCGGGCCGCCGTCACCGGCAACACGTCGAGAATTGCCCGCGCGGCCACGCCCGCGCCGTCGGCCGCCTTCATCCGCGCAGAGCAGGCCCGCAGGCGCGCGTTCATCGCCGTGTCCGCCAGCAGGCCGAGGATGGCGCCACGCAGGTCGTCGTCGCTCCAGTCATAGCGCGGCAGGGCGCGGCCGGTGCCGGTCTCGCTCATGCGGCGGGCATTGTCGTGGCCATCCCAGCAATAAGGCATGACCAGCGACGGCACGCCGAAATAAAGCGCCTCGCAAACGCTGTTGTTGCCGCCGTGGTGGATGAACAGGCTGCTCTTCGCCACAACGGAGGGCTGCGGAAACCAGCCGTCGAGAAAAACATTGTCCGGCACCAGACTGTACTGGTCGCGGAAACCGCCGACGGCGACGAGAAAGCGGCATGGCAGCGTGGCAAATACGCCGATCATGCGCTCGATCAGAACCGTATCCACCGCGCCGAGCGAGCCGAAGCTGACATAGACCAGCGGGCCGCCATCCTGCTCGGCGAAGACCGGCGGCTGGTAGGGGCCCTCGCTGCGCACGCAGCCTTCCAGAAACACGAAGCGCTGCGGATCGAGCGGCGCAGCCCGCCGGTGGCGCAGAATTTCCGGCGCCAGCAGCAGGTTGAGATAGGGCGACGGCTCCAGAAACTCCATGTCGGGATAGGGATCGAGCCCGGCCTCGGCCATCAGCGCGTTGAAACGGCGGTGAACCGGAGCAACGGCCGCCTCGTAACGCGTGCGGAAGGCGGCCCACCCCGCCCGGTCGCCGGCGGCGCAGCCCGAAAGATAGGGCGGCACATCGGCATCGGGCAGCTCGGTCTCGGCGCAGGAAATGACCCGCACCCACGGCAGCCCGGAGCGGCGGATGGCCGGGAACATGACGACATTGTCCAGCACCACCGCCGCCGGCTTCAGCCGCGCCAGCAGCGCCCGAAGCGGGGCCTCGGCGCGGGCGGCCGACGATACGATCGCCTCCCAGGTGGGCACCACGTAGCTTTCGATCTGCTCGGCTGCCGGCCGGCGAAAGCTCTCGCGGTGGCGCGAAACGAAGCTGTTCCAGTCGACAGCCTCGCTCGCCGGCATGCCGGCCTCGGCCGGCAGCGGATATTCGGCAAAGCCGTATTCGGCGAACACGCCGCGGAAACCGTCGTGACAGATGAAGACCGGATGGGCGCCCTCGCGCCGCAGGGCCTGCGCGATGCCGACGCAGTTCAGCGCAGCCCCGTAGCTCGCCTCCGGAAATAGCGCGATCGTGCTGCCCTTCATCGCCTGCCGGCTCTCCTGCCCGCCCTGTTTCCGCCCGCCGCGTTGCCGCGGGCGCCCTGCCGCACGCCGCTCACGTCGCCACGATCCTCAGTCCAGCCGGCACGCCGCGGCCCAGAAGGCGCGGTCGCTGGGTGCGCGACAGGCGCAGATGAACCCGCATCAGATCCGCGGCCAGTTCCATCTGCCCGCGCTCGATCTGCTCCAGAATCTGAAGGTGTTCGCGGGTCGATTGCAGCAGACGAAAGACGCTGACGCTGGAATGCGGCTGTGCGGTACGACGGCGACGGTGATGATTCAAGAGGGCCTCTTCCAGAAACGGATTGCCGCAGGCGCGTGCAATCATCGCATGGAACTCGTCATCGCAGCGCTCGAACAGCCTCCGGTCGAACTCCGGCTCGCCGCCGGCCACCAGCGCCTCCATGGCCTGCCGCAGCCCGGCCAGCACCGCCGGATCGGCGCGGAACCCCGGCGAAAGCAGCGCCGCCGGCTCGGTCAGCAACCGGAATTCAAAACTGTGGCCAAGCGCCTCGCCGCTCATGCCCACCGGCTTGAAAATCCACTGCTGGCCGGCCGCCCGCTCCACGAGCTGCTCCTCAACCAGTCTTTGCAACACATTTAGTACCGTTGCGCGGCTGGCATCGTAGCGCCGCTGCAGGGCCGCCACGGTCTGCCCCTCGGCGATGCGCCGGGCCGCCAGATCGCGCAGCACAGCCTCGTAGAACGCCTCCTCGTCGCTGGCCGCCAGCACCGGGTCGAAGCCGCTGAAGGCCGCCGGATCGACTGCCAGAACGAACCCGCCCTCGGCATCGGGAGAGAGCAGGCCCTGCTCGGCAAGGATTTGAAAAGCCTTCCTGACTGGCGTTCTGGAGACATTGCAGCGGGAGGCGACGAGCTGTTCCGGCAAATGTTCGCCGGGCTGCATTCCGCTTTCGCGCGCGACCGCGATGACCTGCTGGGCCAGATCGATGTGGCGCTGTTTCAGCCGCTTCGTTTCGCCCGTCATCGTGGTTCCGTTTCCTCATCCGCCCGGCCCATGCTGCCCGCGCAGGGCCGCAGGCGCAAGCCTCCGGACGGTTCGGACGCGAAAAATTGCACCACGGCGCAGAATCTCGTTGACGTATTTTTTTGCGGAATAATACTGTTCTCCATCGGGCGAGACAGAACCGCGCCAACGGTCGGCGCCCGCATGACGACAGAGGACGAACAGCCGGGTGCCGGGCGCACGAGCGCGCAGGGCTCCCGCCATGATGGGGACGCGATTGGCCGGGCCGGCGCCGCCGCCCGCAATGCCGATTGCAAACGGGAGATCCGTTCATGACCAACGCAGCGCGCCCGGTGGCGCGGACCGCTCTTGCGGCCGCCGCTGGCCTTGGCTTTGCCGTGCTGGGCCTTGTGCCGGCCACCGCCGAAGCCGCCGATCTCGTCATCTCCAACTGGACCGGCTACATGGCGCCGGATATCGCCGAACGCTTCAAGGCGGCGACCGGGCTGGAGATCGAGGTGGTCAACCATGCCACCAACGAAGAGATCATGGGCAAGCTCGTTGCCGGCAAGGGCAAGGGTTATGATGTGGTGTTCGTCTCCTCGCCGTTCGCGGAGATCCTGCACAACATGAAGCTGACGGCCCCCATCGAGGCCGGCAAGGTTCCCAACCTCAAGAACCTCTACCCGCAGGCCCGCGAGCTGGCCTATGACCCCGGCAACACCTTCTCGGTGCCCTACACCTGGGGCACCACCGGCCTGTGCTACCGCTCCGATCTGGTGAAAGGCGAGCCCGACAGCTGGTTTGCCCTGCTGAAGCCCGACGACCAGCTGAAGGGCAAGGTCACGATGCTGTCGACCGACCGCTGGCTGATGGCGGCGGGCCTCATTCCGCAGGGCTTCTCGGTCAATGCCACCGATCCGGCCGAAATCCGCAAGGCGACCGACCTGCTCATCGAGGCCAAGAAGACGCTTCTCGCCTACGATGACACCACCTTCTATTCCAAGCTCGTCTCGGGTGAGGCGCTTCTCGTGCAGGCCTGGGACGGCTGGTGCAATTACGGCATTGCCGAAAACCCGGCCATCAAGTTCGTGGTGCCGAAAGAAGGCTCCGACCTCTGGGTCGACACGATGGTGGTGATGGAGAATTCCGACCACAAGGACGCCGCGATGAAGTTCATCGACTTCATTCTGGCGCCGGAAAACCACGCCTGGGCCGCCCAGAACATCGACTACAAGGTGCCGAACAAGCCGGCCATGGAATCGCTTCCCGCCGATTTCCTGAAGCAGTTCCCCAACATGGCGATGACGCCCGACGAACTGATGAAATATCAGCTCATGCGCGATCTCGGCCCCGCCCAGCGCGAATATTCCCGCGCCGTCAGCGAGATCAAGGCCGCCAACTGATCCGGCCACGGCGGGCGCCCGGTGCCGGGGGCCCGCTCCTCGCCCCCGCCGCGGGGCGCCTTGCCGGTCTGTCCCGTCCGTTTTCCGTCCCCGCACTCTTGAAGGTCCGCGCCAGCCGGTGCGGCCGGAGGGAACCCGCGTGTCGTCTGCCACGCTCCGCAACCGCCTCTTCAATGCGCCGAACGCGCTGGTCGCGCCGGGCGTGTTGTGGCTGTGCGTCTTCATGCTGGCGCCGTGCGCCATGGTGCTGGTCTATTCGGTGTTCACCCGCGGCCTCTATGGCGGGGTCGATACCATCCTCACCGCCGAGAACTTCATCCGCGTCGCCGATCCGCTCTATGCCCGCATCTTCCTGACATCCGTGCGCATCGCCGGTCTGGCGACGCTGATTGCCGTGCTGATCGCCTATCCCGCTGCCTATGCCATCGCTGCGGCGCCGCGCCACCGGCAGGGGGCGCTGCTGTTTCTGGCCGTGCTGCCGTTCTGGTCCAACTACCTGATCCGCACCTATGCGTGGATCGTGCTTCTGAACCGCGAGGGCCTCATCAACGGGGCGCTGAAGGCGGCGGGCTATGGCGGCGAGCCGCTGTCGCTGCTCTACAGCGAAGGCGCCGTCATCACCGGCCTCGTCTACAACTACCTGCCGTTCGTCATTCTGGCGGTCTATGCCTCGCTGTCGCGCCTCGACCGCTCGCTGGTGGAAGCCTCGCGCGATCTCGGCGGGTCGGCCGCCACCACCTTCCTGCGCGTGACGCTGCCGCTCACCATGCCGGGCATTGCCGCGGGGGCGGTGTTCGTCTTCGTGCTCTCCATCGGCAATTTCGTCACCCCCGCCCTGCTCGGCGGCGGCCGGTTCCAGATGATCGGCAATGTCGTCTACGACCAGTTCCTCACCGCCAACGACTGGCCGTTCGGCGCCGCCCTGGGCCTGATCCTGATCGTCATCATGCTGCTGGTGCTCATGTTGCAGGCGCGCCTTGCGGCGCGGGCCGGCGGCGAGCCGCGCACGGAGGCCGCCCGATGAGACAGCACCGCCTCGCCGGCCGCCTCGTGCTCGCCGCGCTGTTTGCCTTTCTCTATGTGCCGATCGGCGTGGTCGTGGCGCTCTCGTTCAACGACGCCGGCCTGCCGACGGTGTGGTCGGGCTTCTCGCTGCGCTGGTACGGCCGGCTGGCGGAAAACGGCGACATTCTCGCCGCGGCCCGGCACACCCTGATCGTGGCGGTGGCCGCCACCCTCATTTCCACCGCGCTCGGCACCCTGCTGGCGCTGGGCATCGAGACCCGCCGCCGCAAGAGCCGGGGGCTCGAAGCGCTCGTTTTCGCGCCGATGATCATCCCCGACATCGTGCTGGCGGTGGCGCTGCTGTCGTTCTTCTCGTGGCTCGACGTGACGATGGGGCTGCACACCATCATCGTCAGCCATGTGGTGTTCGATCTCGCCTTCGTCTGTGCCGTGGTGCGGGCGCGGCTGAAATCGTTCGATTTCTCCCTTGTCGAGGCCTCGCGCGATCTCGGCGCCCCGGCCATCACCACGTTCTTCCGCATCACCCTGCCGGTGATCCTGCCGGCGGTCATCGCCGGGGCATTGCTGGCGTTCACGCTGTCGGTCGACGAATTCATCATCGCCTTCTTCACCGCCGGTCCCGGCCGGGATTCCATCACGCTGCCCATGCAAATCTATTCGATGATCCGCTTCGGCGTGACGCCGGAGATCAATGCCCTCGCCACGCTGGTGATGGCCGTGAGCGTGATTGCGCTCGTCATCTCCCAGCGCTTCAACAAGGGAGGGATGATGCCATGAGCGCCCCGAAAACCGTGCTCGGCATCGACCATGTCGTGAAGCGCTTCGGCGCAGCGACGGCGGTGGCCGGTATTTCGCTCGATATCCGCGAGAACGAGTTCTTCGCGCTGCTCGGGCCTTCCGGCTGCGGCAAGACCACGCTGCTGCGCATGCTGGCCGGCTTCGAGATGCCGACCGGCGGCCGTATCCTGCTCGACGGGGTGGATATCGCCCCGGTGCCGCCCAACCGGCGACCGGTCAACCTGATGTTCCAGTCCTACGCGCTGTTCCCGCACATGAGCGTGCGCGCCAACATCGCCTACGGGCTGGAGATGGAACGGCTGAAGAAGCCGGAAATCGCCGCCCGCGTCGACGCCATTCTGGAGACGACCCACCTCACCGCGCTGGCCGACCGCCGGCCGGAACAGCTCTCCGGCGGCCAGCGTCAGCGCGTGGCGCTGGCCCGCGCGCTCGTCAAGCGGCCGCGCGTGCTGCTGCTCGACGAACCGCTCGGTGCGCTCGACAAGAAGCTGCGCGAGGCCATGCAGATGGAGCTGAAGCGCCTGCAGCACGAAGTCGGCATCACCTTCGTGATGGTGACCCACGATCAGGAAGAAGCCCTCGTGATGGCCGACCGCATGGCGGTGCTGAAGGACGGCCGCCTGCTGCAATGCGACACGCCGCACGCCATCTATGAGCACCCGGCCGACCGTTTCGTCGCCGACTTCATCGGCGTCATGAACTTTGCCGAAGGCCGCGTCGTTGACGGCGGGGTGGAGGCGGCCGGCGGCGTCCTCATCCGCGCCGGCCAGCCGGCCGGGCTGGCCCCCGGCGCCGCCGCCGTTGCGGCGGTGCGGCCGGAACGGCTGCACCTTTTCCGCGAGGGCGCCGAGAACAGCGTCACCGGCCGCGTGGAGGCCGTCGCCTACCACGGCCTCGACCTGCAGCTTCACGTCAGGACGCCGCTTGCCGCCCGCCCGTTCCTCGTGCGGCTGACCGCCGACGATGCCGACCGGCGCCCCGTCGACGTGGGCGACGAGATCCGTCTCGGCTTCCGCGCCGCCGACACGCGCCTGTTCGCCGCCTGATTTCCCCAGACCTTTCCAGAGACCTCCGGGAGCATAAAAAATGGCCCCAAAGACCATCGCCTTCTTTCCCGAGGCCGCCTTCGGGCCGGCGCTCAATTCCGTGGGCATCGCGCAGGCCGTGGAAGCCCTCGGCCACAGGGCGGTCTTCCTGTCCGATCCCGGCTTCGTCGAAGTCTATGAGGGCTATGGCTTCGAAGCCCATCCGGTCAACCTGTCGGAGCCGATGCCGGCCGAGCAGATGGCGAAGTTCTGGGAAGACTTCATTAACGGCCACATCCCCAATTTCCGCAAGTCGCCCTACGACCAGATCGACAACTATGTGAAGGACTGCTGGACCGCAATCGTCGACAGCGCCAAATGGGCGGAAAAGGATCTGCCGGGCGTTCTGGAGCGGATTCAGCCGGACCTCATCTGCGTCGATAACGTCATTCTGTTCCCAGCCATCAAGCGCTTCGGCAAGCCGTGGGTGCGCATCATCTCGTGCTCGGAAAACGAGATCGAGGACGACGCCATTCCGCCGCACCTTTCCGGCTGTGCCGAGAACGACCATGAAGGCCACGCCCGTTTCCGGGCGCACTTCAACGACGTGATCCGGCCGATCCACGACGATTTCAACGCCTTCCTTTCGGCATGCGGCGAGGCACCCTATCCGCTGGGGCAGTTCTTCGAGGCCTCGCCCTACATGAACCTGCTGCTTTACCCCGAGGCAGTGAAGTTCCACCGCGCCCATCCGCTGCCGCCCGCGCAGTTCCAGTATCTGGAAGGCTGCGTGCGGCAGGAGAAGCCCTATGACGTGCCGGTCTTCAAGGCCCACAACGACAAGCCGCTGCTCTATATTTCGTTCGGCAGCCTCGGCTCCGGCGACGTGGACCTTCTGAAGCGGATCATCGACACCGTCGGCCGGCTGCCCTACCGCGCGCTGGTCAATGTCGGCGGTTACAAGGAGCAGTACGACAGCGTGCCGGACAACGTGATCATCGACAGCTGGTTTCCGCAGCCGTCCGTGATCCCGCAGGTCGATGCCGTCATTCATCACGGCGGCAACAACTCGTTCACCGAGTGCCTCTACTTCGGCAAGCCCGCAATCATCATGCCTTACGTGTGGGATGGCCACGACAACGCCACCCGCGTGCAGGAGACCGGCCACGGTTTCTCCATGCCGCGCTACGACTGGAGCGACGCGGATCTGGCCGAAAAGCTCGCCGCCTGCGTCGGCGATCCGGCCATGAAGGCCAGACTTGCCGCCACCGGTGCCTCGATGCGCGCCGCCAGCGGCCCGGCGAAGGCCGCGGCCATTCTCGACACGCTGGTGAAGGGAGAGGTCTTCCATGGCTGATCAGACAAAGGCCGATCCCCGCGCCTCCACCGCCCCGCACATCGCCGGCGCAACGACCTATGCCGACCTCGCCGACTGGGGCACCCAGCCGGATGCCATCGAGCCCGGGTCGCACTCCTCCGGCCGCCTGTTGTGGAAGGGGCCGGGCGGCCAGCCGGAATCCGGCCTGTGGGTGTGCACGCCCGGCCGCTGGCGCCTTTCCATTCCGCGCGACGAACTCTGCCACTTCGTCGCCGGCCGCGCGACCTATGTGCGCGACGATGGCGAAGTGATCGCCGTCGAACCCGGCACGGTGGTGCTGTTTCCCGCCGGCTGGAGCGGCGAGTGCACCGTGCACGAGACCATGCGCAACCTCTACATGCTGGCCTGATGGCTGGTCTTAAATCCCATAAAAAGAGAGCATAACATCATGACCACGCCTGTCATGCGCAACCCGCTGGACGTGACCGACCTCGTGGACTGGGGCGTGATCCCGACCATGATCGAGGGCGAATCCCGCACGTCCGGCAAGCTGCTGCACAAGGGGCCGGAAGGGCGCTCGGAATGCGGTCTCTGGGTCTGCACGCCCGGCAAATGGGCCTGCCATGTGACGCGCGACGAGTTCTGCCATTTCCTGTCGGGCCGGGCGACCTATGTGCACGAGAACGGCGAGGTGATCGAGATCACGCCCGATACCGCCGCCTTCTTCCCGCAGGACTGGAAGGGCGTGTGCACCGTTCATGAGACGGTGCGCAAGGTCTACATGATCCGGTGAGGGCGCTATGACGGCAGCAGGCGATCTGCGCGCGGCCGAACGGCAGCGCTTTGCGGAAGAGGCCGGGTTTGGCGGGGCGCTGGTCGCCCTGCCCTCGGATGCCTCGCCGCGCCGCTATTTCCGCCTGCCCGGCGCCCTGCTGATGGACGCCGGCGCGGGGGCGGCGGATTTTCCGCCGTTCCTCGCCATCGCCGCCCATCTGAAGCGCCTCGGGCTTTCCGCCCCGGCCATCCTCGCCGCAGATGCAGCGCGGGGGCTGGCGGTGATCGAGGATTTCGGCGCCGACACCTTCACCCGGCTGCTCGCCGCCGGGCGGGCCGAAGCCCCGCTTTACGAGCTGGCGGTCGATGCGCTGGCCGCCCTGCACACCGCCCCGCAGGCCACCGGCATCGCCGTGCCGGCCTACGATCTCGGGCCGCTCCGGGAAGAGCTGGAGATGTTCACTGGCTGGTTCGTGCCCGCGGTGGCACCGGGCCTCGATGCCGGGGCGTTCGCGGATCGCTTTCTCGGGTTGTGGCAGCAGAAGCTGGCCGGCGTTGCCACCGTGCGAGAGGCACTGGTGCTGCGCGACTATCATGTCGACAACCTGATGGTCGTTGCCGGCCGCAGCGGCGTGGCGGCCTGCGGCCTGCTCGATTTTCAGGACGCCCTGCTGGGGTCCGCCGCCTACGACCTCGTGTCGCTGACACAGGATGCCCGCCGCGATCTGACCCCGGGGCTGGAGCCGGCCCTTGTGAGCCGTTATCTCGCTGCCCGCCCGGACCTCGATCCGGCGGCATTCACCGCCGGGTACTGGCTGCTCGCCGCCCACCGCCACACCAAGATCGCCGGCAATTTCGAACGCCTGTCGAAGCGCGACGGCAAGCACGGCTATCTCGTCCACATTCCCCGCGTGCTGCGCCTGCTCGACCGGGCGCTCGGCGAAGCCGGCCTCACCGACATCCGCGCCCTGATGGACGCGCACTTGCCCGGCTGGCGCCGCCATGCCCCGGCCGCACCGGCGGCCTGAAGGATTTCATCATGCTCGATCCGCATCAGCCGGTCTATTTCTGCAATCCCGACCTTCTGCCCGCCGCGGGCCGTGTCGTTTCCGTCAGCGATCCCGCCACGCTGGAGCCCGTCGGCCGTTTCGCCGAGACGACAGACGACGAGATCGCGACCGTTCTGGAGCGCGTCGGCACGGCCCAGAAGCAGTGGGCGAAGCTCGACGCCAAGACCCGCGCCACCGCGCTGCACCGCCTTGCCGGCGCCATCGAGCAGGCCGACCTGAAATATTGCGCCACCCTGATGACGCGCGAGATGGGCAAACCCTATCCCGAGGCCATCGGCGAGATCGCCAACTGCGCCGGCATCTTCCGCTATTATGCCGAAATGGCCCGCGACGAGGCCGGCAAGGTTGCCGGCACCACGGAGGCCGGCTCGTTCCAGTATGCGCGCTATGAGCCTTATGGCGTCAGCGTGCACATCATGCCCTTCAACTTTCCCGTGCTGCTGATGTGCTGGACGGTGGCGGCCTCGCTGGCCGCCGGCAATGGCTGCATCATCAAGCCTGCGCCGGCGACGACCCTGTCGACGCTGGAGTTCATGCGGCTGTTCAGTGTGCTGCCGGAGGGGCTGGTGGCCTGCCTGCCCGGCGGCGCGGGCGTGGCCGCCGCGCTGATCGCCTCCGACAAAACCCATGCCGTGGCCTTCACCGGCTCCGTGGCCGCCGGCAGGCAGGTGGCGATGGAAGCGGCGGCCCGCATGAAGCCGGCGGTCATCGAGGCCGGCGGCAGCGACCCGCTGATCGTCACCGCCCATGCCCCGCTCGATGTGGCTGCCGCCGGCGCCGTCACGGCGGCCTTCCATCTCTCCGGTCAGGTGTGCACGTCTGCGGAGCGCTTCTTCGTGGTCGATGCCGTCCACGATGCCTTCGTGGCCGCGTTCCGCGCGCAGGCGCTGCGCCTTCGGATCGGCCACGGGCTGGAGCGCTCGGAGATCGGCCCCCTCGTCAGCGAGGCCGCCCGTGCCAAGGTCATCCGACTGGTCGACGATGCCGTTGAAAAAGGCGCGACGGTCGTTCTCGGCGGGCGGATACCGCCCTCCCGGCCGGTCGGCTGGTTCTATGAGCCGACGATCCTGACCGGCTGCACCCCCGACATGGCGATCATGCGCGAGGAGTGCTTCGGCCCCGTGGCCGCCATCTGCCGGGTGCCGGATTTCGATGCCGCCATCGAGCAGGCCAACGACAGCCCGTTCGGGCTCGGCGCCTCGGTCTTCACCACCGCGCTCGACGAGGCGATGGAGGCGGCGGAGCGGCTGCAGTCGGGCATGGTGTGGGTCAACAATCCGCTGATCGACAACGACGCCCTGCCCTTCGGCGGCTGGAAGGCCTCCGGCCTCGGGCGCGAACTCGGCCGGCAGGGCCTCGATGCCTTCCGCCGCTCCAAGATGGTGATCATCGACCACAAGCCGGTCGTGAAGGGCTGGTGGTACCCCTATCCCGACGACTGGTTTTTCGAGGCCGGCGGCCGCAGGCACGCCTGACAGGGCCAGCCTGCCGCGCCGGACCGGGCGCCCTGCCGGGCGCCGCTGCCTTCAATCCTGCGATGTGAGTGAATGTCCATGAAAATCACGCTTCTCGGTGGCGCCGGCCTGATGGGTGCCGGCATCGTGCGCGACCTGCTCTCCGACCGGGCAATCGTGCCGGTCGATGCGGTGCGCATCTGCGATGCCTCCGAGGCCCGCATGGCCGCGCTGGTGGCCGAACTCGGCGATCCGCGGCTGGAGACCTTCGCGCTCGATGTTTCCGACGATGCCGGCCTTGCGGCCGCGCTGGCGGGGGCGGATATCTGCATCAACGCCGTGCCGACGCTGCTCGGCTTCCAGATGCGCATTTTCGAGGCGGCCCTTGCCGCCCGCGTGCCTTATCTGGACCTCGGCGGTCTGGGCGTCTTCACCGTGAAGCAGATCGCCGAGCACGAGCGCTTCCGCGCCGCCGGCGTCACCGCCGTGGTCGGCACCGGGTCCGACCCGGGCATGTCGAACGTGCTGTGCCGGGCGGTGGCCGATGAACTGGACACCATCGAGCGCATCAATCTCTACTGGGCGGCCGAACTGATCGGCCCGGAAAACCCGGTGCTGGTGCCGCCCTATTCGATCTCCACGGTGCTCGCCGAATATGCCCAGCCCAGCACCCAGTTCCTCGACGGCCGGCATGTGGAATGCGCCCCCCTGACCGGCGTTGAGACCCTCGACCTGCCGGAGCCCTGGGGCCGGTGCAGCTTCATGTATTCGCCCCATTCCGAACAGCTCACCGTGCCCCTTGCCGAAGGCATTGCCGAGAAGGGCATCCGCGAATTCACCTGGAAACTGCATCTGCCGCACCGCGAGCATGAAGCCTGGGTGGGGCTGGTGAAGGCCGGCTTCGGCATCAACAACGACCCCGTGACGGTCGGCGGCACGGCGGTGAAGCCGCTCGATGTGCTCTCTGCCGTCATCGCCCGCAACATTGCCGAAAACCAGAGCCGCATCCCCGCACAGCAGAGCCACGAAATCCACTTCGCGATCGGCCGCGGCACCCGCGCGGGCAAGCCGGCGACGGTGCGCTGCGAGGTGATCATCACGCCGGATCCGCTCTATGACGGCTATGTTGATGCCGGCACCTCCATGAACGCCTCCATCGCCGCCCAGCTCATGCTTGCCCGCCCGCTGCGCCCGGGCGTTTATGCGCCGGAAAGCTATTTCAACGTCGCCGATTACATGGCCGAGCTTGAAAAGCGCCGCTTCCGGGTGCGCACCGTCATCGGGGAGTGAGCACCATGGCCGGGACCCTGTTCATCGACGGTGCCTTTGTGGCCGCAAAGACCGGCGAAAGCCTCGACGTGATCGACCCGGCCACGGAAGCCGTGATCGCAACCGTCGCCGCAGCCGGGCCGGCCGATATCGACCTTGCCGTCAGCGCGGCCCGGCGGGCGTTCGACACCGGCCCCTGGCCGTCGCTCTCCGGCGCCGCGCGGGCGGCTGTGCTGCAGAACATCGCCGACGGCATCCGCGCCGCCGCCGGCGAACTGGCCCGGCTGGAGGTGCAGGACAACGGCAAGCCGCTGCCCGAAGCAGACTGGGACATTGCCGACGCGGCCGGCTGCTTTGAGTTCTATGCCGGGCTCGCCGCCGGCTTCGACGGCCATGAGGAAGAAGCGATTGCGCTGCCGGACGCCCGCTTTTCCGCCTGCGCCCGGCGCGAGCCGGTCGGCGTGGTCGGGGCGATCATTCCGTGGAACTATCCGCTGCTGATGGCGGCGTGGAAGGTGGCGCCGGCACTGGCGGCGGGCTGCACGGTGGTGCTGAAGCCCTCTGAACTCACGCCGCTGACGGCCGTGCGGCTGGCCGCCATTGCCCGCGATGCCGGCCTGCCGCCGGGCGTGCTCAATGTCGTTACCGGTGCCGGGCCCGCCGGGCAGGCGCTGGCGGACCATCCCGGCGTGGACAAGCTGGCCTTCACCGGCTCCGTTCCGACCGGGTCGAAGGTGATGCAGGCGGCTGCCCGCGATATCAAGCGGGTCAGCCTCGAACTCGGCGGCAAGTCGCCGTTCCTCGTCTTTGCCGACAGCGATGTCGGGAAGGTCGTGGAATGGATCATGTTCGGCATTTTCTGGAATCAGGGACAGGTCTGCTCCGCCACCTCGCGGGTGCTCGTGGAACGGCCGCTCTATCAGGCCGTTGTCGACCGTCTGGCGACCGAAGCGCGCCGCATCGTCATCGGCGGCGGATTTGAGGCCGGCGTCAAGCTCGGCCCTCTCGTCTCCGCCGGCCAGTACGCGAAGGTGGAAGCGGCCATCGCCCGCGGCATCGCCGGGGGCGCGCGCCTCGTCGCCGGCGGCCGGCGGCCGGAGGGCCGCCCGAAGGGCTATTTCCTCGAACCCACGGTCTTCGCCGACGTTCCCTTCGACAGCTTCATCTGGAAGGAGGAGATCTTCGGCCCCGTGGTCTGCCTCGCGCCCTTCGACAGCGAAGACGCTGCGATTGCGGAGGCCAACAACAGCCGCTTCGGCCTTGCGGCCGCCGTCATGTCGGCCGATGACGCCCGCACCGCACGCGTCGCCCGGCGCCTGCGCGCCGGCATCGTCTGGATCAACTGCTCGCAACCCACCTTCACCGAAGCGCCGTGGGGCGGCTACAAGCAATCCGGCTTCGGTCGCGAACTCGGCCGCTGGGGTTTCGAAAACTATCTCGAAACCAAGCAGATCACCCGCTTCGACGCCGACGAGCCGTGGGGCTGGTATCTCTGAGCGCCCCCAGCCGCCTCCCTCGGGCCTGAAGGAAAGTCCGCCTCTCCGATCGCGGCGGACGGTGCCCGCACGAACGGTGCGCCGTGATCTTCCCCGGAAGCGTGCGCCGGGTCGGGCCGTTCCGCGGTCCGCCCCGGCCGGGCCGGTTTCGTCCGGCGGGGGCGTGCGGGCCGCCACTGTCGTTCGCGGGCGAGCGCCTCACGGCCATGGCCGGCGGCAGGCCGGCTATCGCGCACGCGGGGGCTGGTTCGGTGCCGCGTCGGCCGGTGGCGGCGATTCCGGTTCGAAGCAGGCCAGCCATTTTGCCAGCAGCCGGTCCAGTTCGGCCGCCTCGGTCTGATCCAGCGCGCTGAGAAGGCGGTGCTCGTTGGCAACGTGTTCGCCGATCAGCCCGTCAATCAGCGCAAGGCCCTTCTCCGTCAGCGCCACCACGGTTCCGCGTCCGTCGGCCGGGTCCGGGGCGCGGGTAACGAGCCCGGCCTTTTCCAGCCGGTCGATGCGGTTGGTCATGGTGCCGGAGGTGACCATCGTCCACGCGATCAGGGCAGACGGGCTGAGCGCGTAGGGCGCGCCGGACCGGCGCAGGGTGGCCAGCACATCGAAGCTGGCGGCATTCAGCCCGCCGGCTTCGAACACCGCATCGAGGCGCAGGCTGAGATGGGTGACGAGCCGCTTGAGGCGCCCGAATGTGCCCATGGGGGCAACATCGAGGTCCGGCCGCTCGCGGTGCCACTGGTCGAGAATGCGGTCCACGTGATCCATGGCGGCACGCTAAACCGGCTTTATCTTGACATCAAGGCACCTCCATTTATCTTGACGTCGTGATAAATGGAGAAAGCCGTGGCCCGCCCGAGCGATATCGTCCTGACCGCCGCCGCGCCTGTGATCTGGGGCAGCACCTATATCGTCACCACGCAGATGCTGCCGGCGGGATATCCGCTGACGGTCAGCATGCTGCGCGCCCTGCCGGCCGGCCTGATCCTTCTTGCCGTCGTCCGCCGGCTGCCGCCCCGGATCTGGCTCGGCCGCATCTTCATTCTGGGCGCGCTGAACTTCACGCTGTTCTGGGCCGCCCTGTTCGTCGCGGCCTACCGGCTGCCGGGCGGCGTGGCGGCAACCCTCGGGGCAACCCAGCCGCTGATCGTGCTGATGCTCTCCCGCCCCGTTCTTGGCACCCCCGTTCGCCCGGCCGGTCTGATCGCCGCGCTGGCCGGCATCGCCGGCGTCGGCCTGCTGATCCTCGGACCGCAGGCACGGCTCGACCCGATCGGCGTTGCGGCCGCCCTCACAGGCGCACTGTCCATGGCGGCCGGCACGGTCATGACGCGCAAATGGCAGCCGCCCGCCTCGCCGCTGACGGTCACCGCCTGGCAACTCACCGCCGGCGGCCTGCTGCTGCTGCCCGTCGCCCTCGCTCTGGAGCCGGGCTTTCCAGTGCCGACCGCGCTCAACCTTGCGGGCTTTGCATGGCTGGGCCTGATCGGCGCTGCGCTGACCTATTTCTTCTGGTTCCGCGGCATTGCCCGGCTCGGCCCGGCCACGGTCACATCGTTCGGCTTTCTGAGCCCGCTGACCGCCGTCATCCTCGGCTGGCTCCTGCTCGGTCAGGCGCTGGGGCCGGCTCAGGCAACGGGCGCGGCAATCGTGCTGTTCAGCGTCTGGCTCGGCCAGCGCGCGGGCCAGCGCGCCGCCGCGCTGGCCGCCGCCCGCTGACGGGGCCGCGCGCGAAGAAGAGAGGTCCGGCCGCAGCGGCGGGCCGCCCCGTCTCAGGCGGCGGGGGCGTCCAGCGTTGCCATGTCGATGACGAAACGATAGCGCACGTCGGCCTTCTCAAGGCGCGCGAACGCCGCGTTGATCTGGTCCATGCGGATCATTTCCACATCCGGCAGCACGCCGGCCCGGGCGCAGAAATTCAGCATTTCCTGCGTCTCGGCAATGCCGCCGATGGGCGAACCGGCGATGCGGCGCCGCCCCATGATGAGCGGAACGGTGCTGGGCTCGGCAAGCGGGCCGACCTGACCGACCAGCACCAGCGTGCCGTCGATATCGAGCAGCGGCAGATAGGGGCCGATATCGTGCTTCACCGGCACCGTATCGATGATCAGGTCGAAGCCGCTGGCTGCCTGTGCCATCGCGGCCTCATCGCCGGAGACGAGAAGCCGGCCGGCGCCCAGCGCCAGCGCGTCCGCTTCCTTGCTGCCGGTGCGGCTCAGCACCGTCACATCCGCCCCCATCGCCGCCGCGAGCCTGACCGCCATGTGCCCGAGCCCGCCAAGGCCGACCACGCCGACCCGGCTGCCCGGCCCGACATTCCATGTGCGCAGTGGCGAATAGGTGGTGATCCCCGCGCACAGCAGCGGCGCCGTCCGCGAAAGGTCCAGCCCCTCCGGCACGCGCAGCACGAAAGCCTCGCGCACCACGAGATGCTTGGAATAGCCGCCAAAAGTCGGGGCGACCGGCTCGCAGGAGAAGCGATCCGTGTCGTTGTAGGTCTGGACATTGCCCCGGCGGCAGAGCTGCTCGACCCCCCTGCGGCACTGGTCGCAGTCCTGACAGGAATCCACCATGCATCCGACCGCGACATGATCGCCGATCTTGCAGCTCTGCACATCGCTGCCGATGCCGATGACCCGCCCCACGATCTCATGGCCGGGCACCAGCGGATAGCGGCTCCAGCCCCAGTCGTTGCGGGCCTGATGCAGGTCTGAATGGCAGACGCCGCAATAGAGAACCTCCATGGCGATGTCGTCGCGCCGAAGTGCCCGACGCTCGAAATCGAACGGTGCCAGCGGCGATTCCGCCGAACTTGCGGCATAACC
>NZ_DAISHT010000002.1:34741-37363 GCF_036822375.1 Pseudoxanthobacter sp.
CCGGCCGACAGCCCGGCCCGTGCCCGACAGGATGACGATCGTCTGCCCCGGCGGATGGCTGTGCCATGCCGTCCGAGCACCCGGCGAAAAGGCAACCGCGGCCGCACGCAGCCCGCCGCCGCCCATGAACGGCGCGCCGATCTGAACCGATCCGGTGAAATAGCCGTCCGGTCCCCCGTGCAAGGGGGGCGATCCGGCACGCCCGGTCTCCGCGGAAGACACTCCCACCCCGGCGCCCGCGCCGTGCTTTCGTTTATCACGCCGGATTTGGTGAACTAGTGCTTGAAACCGGCATGAGCTTATGTCTGTCATTCATGAATGCAGCGTGATGACCTCGTCGATCTCAATGCCTTCCTCATCGTTGCCGCAGAAGGCAGTTTCACCCGGGCCGCTGCCCGGCTGGGCACATCGCAGTCTGCGCTCAGCCACACCATCCGGCGCCTCGAAACGCGCCTCGGCGTGCGGCTTCTCGCCCGCACCACCCGCAGCGTGGTGCCGACGCAGGCCGGCGAGCGCCTGCTCGCAAAACTGCGACCCGCGCTGAGCGAGATCGAGGCCGGGCTTGATGACCTGAACGAACTGCGCGACCGGCCGGCCGGAACCATCCGCATCACCACCGCCGAGCACGCCGCAACGACAGTGCTCTGGCCGGCGCTGAAGAAGCTGCTGCGGGACTATCCCGACATCCATGTGGAACTGAGCATCGACTCCAGCCTGACGGATATCGTGGCCGACCGTTTCGACGCCGGCGTGCGGCTGGGCGAGTCGCTGGCAAGGGACATGATCGCCGTGCCCATCGGCCCGGAACTGCGGATGGCCGTGGTGGCCGCGCCGGCCTATTTCGCGCGGCACCCGCCACCGCACACGCCCGGCGACCTTGCCGCGCACCGCTGCATCAACCTGCGCCTGCAAACCGCGGGCGGGCTTTATGCGTGGGAACTGGAGCGCGACGGACGGGAGCTGCGGGTGCGGGTTGAAGGCCAGATCACCTCCAGCAGCATGACCATGAACATACAGGCCGCCCTCGACGGCTTCGGCATCGCCTTCGCCGTGGAAGATCAGGTCGAGGCGGAGATCCGCGCCGGACGGCTGATCCGGGTTCTCGATGACTGGTGCCCGCCGTTCGCCGGTTATTATCTCTATTATCCCAGCCGCCGCCAGCCCTCGGCCGCTTTCTCGCTGCTCGTCGAAGCCCTGCGCTGGCGCCGCTAGCGCGACAGCCTGCGACGAAATCGTGACCACCGCATTCTTGATTGCCGCGGCCGACTGTCATTACACTCCGGTTGCTGTCGATCGCGCTTCGGCACACGCGGCCGGAAGACTTCGGGAACGAAGACACCGCCGCTGCCCGCCCGGTTGCCTGTTGTCTGCGGTTCTGCCGGCCGCCGGTTCCGGCAAAAACCAGCTTTCCGGGCCGGACTGTGCCGTCGTTATCTCTTCGTCGAATCTTTCTGAACAGAAAATACAATAACACGGACAGGCCACCGGCCCCCTCAGCCCGGCGCGCCGTCGGGGCAGGTGCGGAATGATGATCCGCGCGGGAAACGACAGGTTGGGAGGCAGCATCATGATCAGGCGGCGGGCCCGGACTCTTCTGGTCTGTCTGATGGCTCTTTCCGTGCCGTTCGCAACGGGCTGGTCCCGCAGCGGATACGCGCAGACGCCCGATCCGGCGCCGGCGGCTGCGCCACCCGGGCCGGACGAGGCCGCGCCGGAGCCTTACAGCGACGAGGAACTGCAGGTTCTCGTCGCGCGGATCGCCCTCTATCCCGACGATCTCGTTGCGGCGATTGCCGAGGCCTCTCTCTATCCGCTCCAGATCGTGGAGGCCGCACGCTTTCTCGAAGCCCGTAAAAAGGACCCGAAGCTGGCGCCGAAGGCCGGCTGGGACGGCAGCGTCATCGCGCTTCTGAACTATCCTGAGATCGTGCAGATGATGAGCGACGATCTGGACTGGACCCAGTCGCTCGGCGAGGCGCTGGTCAATCAGCAGAAGGATGTGCTGATTGCCATCCAGCAACTGCGCGACGAGGCGGTGGCCGCCAATGTCATCCGGTCGGACGACAAGGTCACCGTGAGCCGGGAGGGCGATAACATCGTTATCGCCCCGGCCACGCCCGACAAGGTCTACATCCCGAGCTACCAGCCCGCGATGCTCTACGACCCGTCCTATCCCCTCGTTCCGGTGACATACGCGGCGAACCCCTACCCCTCCTATTTCTGGCCGACGGCGACCTTTTTCACCGCGGCGATCACCGGCGCGGTCTGGGCTTCGGCCGTGGACTGGAACAACTGGAATGTGTGGGGCGGCCGCTGGCGCGGCGATCTCGGCGTCAACTGCATCAACTGCTACCGGGACCGCAATTTCAGCGGCCGGCTCAACGTCAACGACATCGACTGGAAGAATGTCGATCGCAGCAGGCTGCAGATCGACAGGAACCAGTTCGGCGCCATTGACGGGAACCGCATCCGGCAGGGCCTCGATACCGACCGTCGCAACGACCTGCGCGCCCGGGCGGGCGATCTGCGGCGCAGCCAGCCCGGCGCCCCCGGTGCCGCCAAGGCCGGCGACATTCGCCGCAGCGCCCTGCAGAACCACAACGCAGCCGGCCAGATCCGGGC